>JAIXVM010000172.1 GCA_027482995.1 Hyphomonadaceae bacterium
CGAGCGTGTCGCCGCGCGTGACGGCGGCGCCGGGGGTAGCCAGTACACTCAGCACCTTGCCGGGCATCGGGGCCTTCACGACATCCCCGCCAAGGGCTGCGTCGGCATCCGCTGTGTATTCAGGTACGGTGACGAGGAACGTGTCGCCGCCTGTGGTGACGGCGTAGCGGCGCGGCGTGAGATCGGTGACAAGCGGGAACGGTGTATCGTCCGTTTGCGGCGCATCAGCTTCGATGAGTTGGGCAGCAGCATCGGCCGCCAGCAGGACCGTGCGGCGGGGCGCGGCGTTGAGGCGGAAGCCGTCGTGCAGGTCCCAAGGTGAGACGGCGCCCTCGTCATCCAGCAGGAGCGTTGCCACGGCCGAGAGCGAGGCGGCGCGGTGGGCATCTGGCACTGCGGCGAGCGCGTCGAGGTTTTCGCCGATCCAGTTGACGTGGTGCGTTCCGCTCGTGAATTCGTCCGACAGGGCGCAGCGGCGCAGGAAACCCGCATTTGAAGGCACACCGGCGAGTTGGGTATGGGCGAGCGTATCTGTCAGGCGCTCAAGTGCGGCGTCACGGGTTTCACCGTGCACGATCAGTTTGGCGATCATCGAGTCGTAGTTCGAGGGCACGCGGTCACCGGACTCGAAGCCGGCGTCCCAGCGGAGCGACTCGCCGTCCGGCTCTTCGAGGAGGCCGAATTCGAGGATGAGACCGGCGCCGGGGCGGAAGCCTTCGGCCGGATCTTCAGCGCAGATTCGGGCCTCGAAGGCGTGGCCGGTGAGCTTGATGTCTTTCTGCTTCAGCGGGAGTTTTCCGCCGGAGGCGACGGTGAGCTGCCATTCGACAAGATCCGTGCCGGTGATGGCTTCCGTGACAGGGTGCTCGACCTGAAGACGGGTGTTCATTTCGAGGAACCAGAACGTGTCCAGCGCGAGCGGCTTTGATCCGTCCACGATAAATTCGACGGTGCCGGCGCCCTGATAACCCACGGCCTTCGCAAGTTTCACGGCGGCGTCGGTCATGGCCTTGCGAACGGCTTCGGGCATGCCGGGGGCTGGCGCTTCCTCAATGACTTTCTGGCGGCGGCGCTGGAGGGAGCAGTCGCGTTCGAACAGGTGGACGACATTGCCATGCTGATCGCCGAAGACCTGCACTTCGATGTGGCGGGGACGCTCGACGAGTTTTTCGAGCATGACGCGGCCATCACCGAAGCTGGATTCTGCTTCGCGCACGGCGCTGGTAAGTTCGGATTCGAGGTCTGCGGCGCGTGAGACCTGACGGATGCCCCTGCCCCCGCCGCCGGCGACAGCCTTGATCAGGAGCGGGTAGCCGACGGTCTCGGCGGCTTTGGTCAGTGTGCTGATGTCCTGCGCTTCACCGCGGTAACCCGGCAAGACCGGAACGCCGGCGTCCTCCGCGATACGCTTGGCTTCGTCCTTCGGGCCCATGGAGCGGATGGCGGCAGGCGGCGGGCCGACCCAGGCGAGCCCGGCGGCGATGACGGCTTCGGCGAAGCCAGCGTTCTCGGACAGGAAGCCGTAGCCGGGGTGGATGGCGTTGGCGCCGGTCTGGGCGGCGGCAGCGAGGATTGCGTCGATGCGCAGGTAGCTTTCGGCGGCGGGGGCGGCGCCGATATGGACGGCTTCATCGGCCTCGCGCACGTGCATCGCGGCGCGGTCCGCGTCCGAATAGACGGCGACGGTGGCGATGCCGAGACGGCGGCAGGTGCGGAAGATCCGGACGGCGATCTCACCCCGGTTCGCGACGAGGAGTTTAGTGATTTTCACTGTTTTGCCTCCCGGCGCCCGGTGCACGGTGGCGACCAGGACGAAACTGATGATCACCAGCAGATACCATGATCCGAGCTTGGAGAAAGAGACCATCTCCCAGCCGTCTTCCTGGCCCGGATAGGACCAGGCGCGGGCGAAGGTGGCGAGGTTTTCGGCAAACCAGATGAAGAGGGCCACCAGGAAGAAGCCGACGAGCAGCGGCATGGGCCGGTGGACTTCGTCCGGGCGGAACCAGACGACGGTGCGCAGGTAGATCAGCGCGGTGGCGGCGAAGAGGCCGAGGCGGATGTCGACCGTCCAATGGTGGGCGAAGAAGTTCACATAGACGGCGGCGGCGAGCAGGCCCTGCAGCCAAAGGGGCGGGAAGCGGTCGAACCGGAACTCGAAGATGCGCCAGACGCGGGCGAGATATGAGCCGACGGCGGCGTACATGAAGCCCGAGAAGAGCGGGACGGCACCGATGCGCAGGAAGCTGTCTTCGGGGTAGATCCAGCTGCCGGCCTGCGTCTTGAACAGCTCCATGATGGTGCCGACGATGTGGAAGACGAAGATGACGCGCGCCTCCTCCCAGGTTTCGAGACCGGAGAGGATCAGCAGGCCCTGGAGGGACAGCGCAGCGATGACCAGAAAGTCGTAGCGCGAAAGCGGCGCGTCGTCGGGGTAGAACAGGTGCGTCATCAGGAGGAGCGAAAGCATCGCGCCGCCGAAGATGCAGGCCCAGGCCTGCTTGATGCCGAAGCTGAAGAACTCGAACAGGCCGAGCGACCAGGGGCCCTTTACCCAGCGGGCGCGAAAGGCTTCCCGATCGGCGTGAAGACGGTCGCGGATGCGCGTGGCGGCGGAGGGCGATTGGGTCATCGCCATTCGGGATGACGGGGTTTCCGGGCTGAAACAAGGCCGGGAGCGGCCGGGACCGGTATGATTTTGAGGCTATGTCAGGCCCGGCGGATGGCGTAAGCATAGGCTTCGGCCAAGCAACGGGGGACTCCGATGGCTTACAATTCAGGCGTGCAGCTCAGCGGCCTTGCCGGCATCATCGGTGCGGGCGTCGGCGGTTATCTCGGTTATAATCAGGCGGCAGAGATCGGCATGGACCCCGTGCAGGGCGCGTTGATCCTTGGCGGGATCGGGCTTGTGGTGGCCAGTCTTGGGTCGTTCGTGCTCAAATCGGCGATGCAGTTTGTCATCTACCTCATCCTGTTCGGCGTGCTGGCCTACTTCTTCCGCGACCAGATCGAGGCGTTGACAGGGATCGATCCGGTCTCGGCGGTGTACAACACGCTCGAGAGCTGGGGCTTGCCTGTGGGCTCGATCCCGGGCGCCGAAGACGTCGCGAACCGGACCCCGGCAGAGCAGTAGGCCTTACGCTTTCCAGCTGGGCGCGCGCTTTTCGAGGAAGGCGGCGATGCCTTCCTTGCCTTCATCAGAGGCCCGTCGCGCGGCGATGCGCTTGGCGGTCTTGTGGCCGAGGTCGCGGTCGATTTCCCGTCCGGCAAAGTCGTGCACAAGTTTCTTGGAATCGGCGACTGCCCCCGGTGCGGCAGCGAACACAAGCTTGGCGATATGTTCTTCGAGTTCGGCCATTTCATCCGCCGTCTGAGCGACATAATGCACGAGCCCCATGCGTTCGGCGTAGGCAGCGTCAAATGACTCCGCCGTGACGAACAGCGCGCGGGCCCAGCGGGGACCGATGGCGTTGATCACGAACGGGCTGATCGTGGCAGGCGTCAGGCCGAGGCGGACTTCGGAGAAGCGGAAGCTGGTATTCGCCATGGCAATGGCAACGTCGCACGCCGCAACGAGCCCTGCCCCGCCGCCCATCGCCGTGCCGTGCACAAGCGCGAGGGTCATCTGGGGCATTTCGTTGAGCCTCTGGAGCATCTCGGCGAGGCGCACGGCATCGGCCTCATTGTCTTCGCGCGATTGGGTGGAGGCGTGCTTCATCCAGGTCAGGTCAGCGCCGGCGGAGAAGGACGGGCCCTCGCCGCGCAGGATCATCATGCGGATCGAGGTCTGGTCGGCGATCATCTCGAACACGTCGGTGAGTTCGGCGATGAGTTCGGCGTTGAAGGCGTTGTGAACGTCCGGCCGGTTCAGTGTGACGACGGCGACGCCATCACGCGTCGCATCGAACTTGATGAGGTCATATTCGGAATCGCGCATGGGGGTTCCTCTCAGGGGGGATCTTTGGCGGCCACCTTGCGGTAGTGGCTCGACGGGCGCAAGGCGGGCTTCTCGACGAGATGCCAGAGCACGAAGCTCGCGAGAATGACCAGCACGGCTGCGAGCGAGAAGAAGGCTGGGGCGCCCAGCACGGACAGGAGCCCGGCGGCGAGCAAGGCCTGCAGGATCGGAAAGTGCGTGATGTAGAGACCGTAGGAGATGTCGCCGAACCGGGCCGCGTTGAGGGCGGGACCGGGCGCGAAGGCAATGGCGGCGATGAGGCCGGAAAGCGCGAAGGCACGCAGCGGGTCAAGCATCGGATACATCAGCGAGGCCGCCACGAGCACCATGCCGGCTAGGCCGAGCGCGCGCCATCGGCGGCGCAGCTGGGGCTCGCATTTCCAGAGCGCGATTCCCATGGCGAAGAAGGCCAGCTGACCCGGAAGCTGGCGCGCAAGCGACTCGCCGAGCTTGCCCTCGACGGCGAGCGGCAGGACATAGGTCCAGGCTTCTGCGAATATGTAGAATGCAATCACCGCGAGCCACCAGAGGCGGCCGAGCCTGTTCAGCACAAGGAAGATCAGCGGGAGGATCATGTAGAACATGACCTCGATCTTCAAGGTCCAGAGGGCGCCGTTGACTTCGGTCAATCGGTTGGACTCGAACAGCCCGGGGAGATTGGGCGCGAAGAAGTTCAGGAAGGTGAGATTGGCCGCAAGATAGGCCAGCACACCTAGCGTATCGCCGGTGAGCGCGAAGCTGACGAACGCGGGTATGACGATAACGACGGCATAGGCAGGATAGAGCCGGCGCAGGCGCTTGCCGGCGTAGTCTTTCCAGTTCGAAGACCGATCATAGGAACCCGCGACGAGTGCGCCGGAGACGATGAAGAAGCCCTGGATGCAGATCTCGGCAAATTGCGCGAAGGCACATTCCAGAGGGCCTTTGGGGTCGACGCCCGCGAGCACGACGGCATGGTACACAAATACGCCTGAGGCCAGAATGAGCCGGATCAGGTCGAATCGGTTCTGCTGTGAAGCTGGCAGGTTCAAAGTCCGGTGGTCCCCGCAACACCATGTTGCGCACCCCGCTTAACAGGCTGCGCGCGGTTCGCGAAGCACCCAGACGCTGCGGATTGCCGCATGCCAAAACGGCCCCCATGCTGGAGCATGGGGGCCGCGCGCCGAGGGACGTTGCGTCCTGCAGGAATTACGATTCCGGCGTGGTCTTGTCCTTGGACTTGCTCCAGGCGGCTTTGGCGGCCGTGTATTCTGCATCGGTCACGGCGCCGTCGGCGTTCGTGTCGATTTTGGTGAACTTGGCCTCGGCTTCGGCCGCCGTCGTCTTGCCGTCAGCGGTCTTGGCCGCAACGTATTCGGCCTTGCTCACCTGCCCGTTCGAATCGGTATCGTAGGACGCTAGACCTGCCTTTTCACCGGCATGGGCGGTCAATGCAGCTGCGAAAAGTCCGGCTGCGAGGATGGATGTGCGTTTCATGGCTGTCTCCATTTTTCATCGCCGCGTTATGTCGCGACAAGGGGCAATGTAGGCGCTAGATCCGCATTTTGGTGTGAAAACACGTTCACGACAGACTTTACATCATGGCGGCGGAAATGCGGCAAAGTCGCCTCCCGGTTCCGCAATATCGTTTTATCCTTAGACGGATGAACTTGCGACAGCGGAGCAACCTTTCACAGATTTAACATCGGGCGGCGGAACATCCGGACAAGGAAGGCGTTTAGGGGCCGAGCCATCAGAGGAACTGATCATGACCGACCTGAAGAAGTTTGAAGAAAACCCGCAACGCCATTTGCTGGAAGAGATCAAGGGCGCACGCTGTGTGATGCTCGGCTCGCCGTCGCATGACGCGCACATGCAACCGATGGCACCCCAAGTGGATGTCGACGCGGGCGTGATCTACTTCTACTCAGACAATACGAGCGAGCTCGGCCGCTCAATCCTGACCGAACCGGGCACCGTGCACATGTGCCATATCAGCAACGACTATCAGGCCTGCGTCAAAGGCAAGCTGTCGCCGCACGGCGACCTTGCGACGGTGGACAAGTTCTGGAACCCGATGGTGGCCGCGTGGTATCCGGGCGGCAAGACGGATCCCAAGCTGATGATGCTGAAGTTCGAACCGCAGGACGCCAATGTCTGGGCGTCCGACAAGTCGATGCTGGGCGTCCTGTTTGAAGTGGCGAAAGCAAACCTGACCGGGAAAGCGCCGGACTTGGGTAAATCGAAAGCGATCCAGCTTTAGGCAAAGCCTCGCGGGCTGGGCCTCACATCCGGAAAAGGCCGAAGCCGCGCTCTCCAAAGGGCGCATTGAGACTGGCGGACATCGCGAGACCGAGGACGCGGCGGGTGTCGGCGGGATCAATGATCCCGTCGTCCCAAAGCCGCGCGGTGGAATAGTAGGGGTTGCCTTCGGCTTCGTAGAGATCGCGGATCGGTTGCTTGAAACGCTGCTCTTCCTCCGCGCTCCATTGACCGCCCTTGCGCTCGATGCCGTCGCGCTTGACGGTGGCGAGCACGCTGGCCGCCTGTTCGCCGCCCATGACGGAGATGCGGGCGTTCGGCCACATGAAGAGGAAGCGGGGCGAATATGCGCGCCCGCACATGCCGTAATTGCCTGCCCCATAACTGCCGCCCGTGACGACCGTGAATTTCGGGACCGAGGCGGTGGCAACGGCGGTGACCATCTTGGCGCCGTCCTTGGCGATGCCGCCCGCTTCATATTTCGAGCCGACCATGAAGCCGGTGATGTTCTGCAGGAAGACGAGCGGGATGCGGCGCTGGTCGGCGAGTTCGATAAAGTGCGCGGCTTTCTGGGCACTTTCGGAAAACAGGATGCCGTTGTTGGCAAGGATGGCGACCGGCATGCCATAGAGGCGCGCAAAGCCGCAGATGAGGGTTTCACCGTAAAGCTGTTTGAACTCGTGGAAATCGGACCCGTCGACGAGGCGGGCGATGACTTCGCGGGCGTCATACGGCTCGCGCACATCCTGCGGGACGAGGCCGTGGAGTTCGGCGGGGTCGAAGAGCGGCTCGGCAGATTCGGTGAGATCAAAGGGCTGTGGCTTTGGTTTCGACAGGGTACGGATGATCGACCGGACGATGGCTAGCGCGTGGGAGTCGTGAGCGGCGTAGTGGTCCGCGACGCCCGAGCGGCGGGCGTGGACGTCGGCGCCGCCGAGATCTTCCGCCGAGATCTCCTCGCCCGTGGCCGCTTTGACCAGCGGCGGGCCGCCAAGGAAGATTGTCCCCTGCTTTCGCACGATGACGGTCTCGTCGCTCATGGCCGGCACGTAGGCGCCGCCGGCGGTGCAGCTGCCCATGACGGCGGCGATCTGGGGAATGCCCTTCGCGCTCATCTGGGCCTGGTTGTAGAAGATGCGGCCGAAGTGTTCGCGGTCCGGTAAGACTTCAGACTGGTGCGGCAGGTTCGCGCCGCCGCTATCGACGAGATAGATGCACGGGAGATGGTTTTCCATCGCCACTTCCTGCGCGCGCAGGTGTTTCTTCACGGTAACGGGGAAATAGGCGCCGCCTTTGACGGTCGCGTCATTGCAGATGATCAGGCATTCGCGGCCTTCGACGCGGCCGACGCCGGTGATGAGGCCGGCGCCAGGGGCTTCGCCATCATACATGCCGTTGGCGGCCAGCGCGCCGATCTCAAGGAAGGCGCTGCCGGGGTCGATCAGGCGTTCGACACGCTCGCGGGGAAGCAGCTTTCCCCGCTCGGTATGGCGGCGGCGAGAGTCTTCGGGGCCGCCGAGGGCGGCTTCGGCGGACTTGGCGCGCAGTTCGGACAGGAGTGCCTGCATGGCCGAGCGATTGGCCGCGAACTTCGCGCCAGACACGTCGAGCGCCGATTTCAAAACAGGCATGCGGTTATCCTTAACGACTCGGTCGAGGATTACCGCCCGCTCACGCGCATGTCACCGGTTCGGTAACGCATTTATGGTAAACCGGGCGCATGGATGGCTTTCAAACCCCTACGAGAACGCGCAAGGAACGGGTCATGAGGATCCCTCCCAATCCCGATCTGAAGACGATTCCCCTGCTCAAGGATGTCTCGCAGCGGGCGATGCGCTCTGCCGGGAAAGAAGCGCGCTGGTTTTCCCTGCCCGCCGGTCAGCCGCTGTTCCTTGCAGGCGAGATCGCCGACTCGATCTTCTTTGTCGTGTCGGGATCCCTGGGCGCATTTGGCGCCGGCAATGAGTTCATCGGCCATATCCGGCCGGGCGAGCCCGTCGGCGAAATGGCGCTCTTCCTGGGCGGGACGGACCTCAACGGCGACGGGATTATCGAGAACAAGCCGCATACCGGATCGGTCTACGCACTGCGTGACTCCGAAGTCGTCGCGCTATCCCGGACGGGCTGGAACAGGCTTGTAAAGTCCGAGCCGGAATTGCTGGAAGGCATGATCCGCATCATTCTCCGGCGCCTTGGCCGGACCGGCAAGCGGGACCTCGCCACGCTGCCGAAAGTCTACACGCTGCTCGCCACGTCGCCGACCATCGACCTGCGTCACCGGGCCCGGGCGCTGCGCGAGTCGCTGATGAAGTTTGGCCAGAAGGTTGCCATCATCGACGAAATCCAGGGCGACGAAAAACCGGCCGCATTCTTCGACGAACTCGAACAAAACAACGATACCGTGATCCTGATCGCGGCGATTGGCGACAGTTCCTGGTTCCGGCTCGCGACGCGGCAGGCGGACCGTATCTGGGTGCTCGCCCGCGGCGATGCACGCCCGTCCGTGCCGTTGATGCCGGAAGAGAGCTCGCCGGCTCAGCGGCTGAAACTTGTCGATGTCCTCCTGCTTCATCCGGGTACGGAGCGGCGTGCAGCCGGTCCGGAAGAATGGCGTTCAGCCGCCGGAGCGCAGCGTGTGTTCCACTGGTACGGCGATGACCAATCCGATGCGATGCGCCTTGCGCGCGTCATGGCCGGGCGATCCGTCGGGATTGTGCTTTCGGGCGGCGGGGCGCGTGCCTACAGCCATATCGGCGCGATCCGCGCGATCCGCGAAAAAGGTATCCCGATCGACTTCTGCGGCGGCGCCTCGATGGGCGCGGTACTGGCGGCGTGCGTGGCCATGGGCTGGAGCGATTCCGAGATCGACCGGCGCATCCGCAAGGCTTTTGTCGAGTCGAGCCCGCTCGGCGACTATACCTTGCCGGTGGTCGGAATGGTGAAAGGCAAGCGTGTCAACGCGCGCCTCCAGGAACATTTCGGCGAGACCGATATCAGCGATCTGAAGATCCCGTTCTACGCGCTGTCCACGAACCTGACTTCCGGTCACGTCCATATCCATCGTTCCGGCAGCCTCCGGCAAGCCCTGCGGGCGACCATCTCCCTGCCCGGCATCCTTCCGCCGGTTGTGGAGGGCGAGGACATCCTCGTGGATGGCGGCGTGCTCGACAACTTCCCCGTCGAGACGATGCGAGATAGCCATCAGGGCTTCGTGATTGGTTCGGACGTCTCGGGCCAACCGGAAGGGCTCAACCGCGAAGAGTTTGCCCGGCCGCTCAACTTCTTCCAGTGGGTGGCGCGCAACGGGTTCTCCCAGCCGCCCCCGATCGCCGGCCTGCTGATGCGCGCCGCCACGGTGCGCAACGACCCGCGTCTCGGCCGCGACCTGGCAGATGTGGTGATCCTTCCGGATCTGCCCGGCATCGAGCTGCGCGACTGGACGGCCTATGACGATGCGGTAGAGGCCGGCTACGTGGCCGCCAAGATCGCCCTGGAGTCGAGCGACCTTCCCGCGCTCTGCTGCCCCGCCTGAAGGCCAAACTGTAGTAATCTCAACAGAGCCTTAAGCATGTCGGGGCTAGATTCTCCGTTAAACTACCAGTTTTCGGGAGGTTTACGGCCATGCAAGCCAGTGTGTTGGACAAGCTTCCGATTATCGTTTGCGAGATCGCCCCGATCCGCAACGAGTTTGGCGAAATCGTAGACCTCGAGTGGACCTCGGCGAACCGGTTGATGAACGAATCCATCCTGCCTGAGGGCGGCAGCGTGGTCGGCATGCGGATATTCGAGTTTGATCCGGCGTATCGGGACTCGGCGATGGTCCAAAACATCCTGGAAGTGATCGAGACCGGGGAAACCAGGACTTTGATCACGCAGCAGGGCCGGGCCGCAAAGATGCTTGGGAAGGTTCTGAAAACGACCATCATACCGACTGAGTGTGGTGCGCTGGCCTGTTCCCACGAGATCACGGACATTGCCGAGGAGCGCGACGAAGCCCGCCGCCGGTATGATCTCGCGCGTGCCGCCTGTGACAATGCGATCTACGGCATCGTGCTGACCAACATGTCCGGACTCATCGTCTACGTAAATCAGGCGCTGTGCGAAATGTCGGGCTGGTCGCGGGACGAACTGGTCGGCAAGAATGTAGGTATCTTGACTGGTCAGGATGAGTATCGTCCGGACCCGGATCTCGCCAAGAAACTGGCGACCGGCGAGGTGCTACGCCACGTGACGGACGCGGAGGCCCCGCGAAAATGTGGCGGCACCAACCAGATCGAACTTTCCCTCTCCAGCGCCAAATGGGGCGAAACGGGAGAGCTGGTCTTCGTGACCTACGTGCGCGACATCCGCGAGGAACGGCGCAAGGCGCACGAGTTGCGCGATGCCCTGAACCGCGCCGAGCAAGCCACGCGCCTGAAATCAGAATTCCTTGCCAACATGAGCCATGAGATCCGGACACCGCTGAACGGTGTGCTCGGGATGGCGCAGGTTCTCGCGCACGGTCAGCTGACCCCGGCCCAAGCCGATCAGGTGTCAGTGATCCTTGATTCCGGCAACACGCTGATGGTGCTGCTGAACGACATCCTCGACCTGTCCAAGATCGAAGCCGGACGCATGGAGGTATCGGCGGTCGCCGGGGACCTGCGTCACAAGCTCAGCGGGCTGTTCAAGCTGCACGAGTCAAGGGCGCAGGAAAAGGGCGTCAGTGTACAGATGTTCGTTCACCCCAGCGTGCCATCACGCCTTGTTTTTGATCCGGTCCGCGTGCGCCAGTGCGTCGGCAACCTGGTATCGAATGCGATCAAGTTTACCTCACACGGCGAAGTCATGGTGGTCGTCACCAGCGAGCCCGATGAGTTCGGCCAACACACGGTGACGATCCATGTGTCCGATACCGGGTGCGGCATCGCCGCTGACAAGATCGAACGTGTGTTCGAGTCCTTCGCGCAAGAGGACGGCTCAACGACGCGTCGCTTCGGGGGAACGGGTCTTGGTCTGTCGATCACGCGCAAACTTGCCCGGATGATGGGCGGTGATGTCAGCGCAGTCAGCCAGCCCGGCAAGGGATCCGTCTTCACACTGACATTCAAGGCCGGGACCAGTGCTCCGGTTATTCTGGATTCCGGAGCCAGATTGCTGCCTGCACCTTCGCAGAAAGCCCGGGTCGGGCTTACGGACTGCCGCGCGCTGGTGGTCGATGACAACGCGATCAACCGCCGCGTCGCTCGTTCGTTCCTTGAAATTCACGGTCTTCTGATTGCCGAGGCCGGGGACGGAAACGAAGCCTTGGACATTCTCTCGCGAGAGAAATTCGATATCGTCCTCATGGACATCCACATGCCAGGTCTTGACGGCGCCGAGGCCTTCAAGCGGCTGCGGACAACGGGCAATCCGAACCGGCTGACTCCCGTCATCGCCCTGACCGCAGACTCGATGCATGGCGACCGGGAGAAGTTTCTGGCCAAGGGCTTTGACGGGTATGTGTCGAAGCCGATCGACGAACGCTCGCTGGTCACCGCCATCACCCAGACGCTGAGCCTGCCGCCAGAGACCATCCAGACACTTTTGCAGGCTGGCTGACGTTGCGTGAACGCCCTCCCGGGCCGATTGTCCGTGGACGGTGTTGGCAAAAGCTGGCAGTTCCGGGATCCGTAGCGGCTCGCGCGCGTTTGCGGGCAACCATGGATGGAGACCCAGATGGCCAAGACACCCAAAGCCCACAAGCCCGTCGGCGAAGAGTACCTCGCCACCGCAAAGCAATCGAGCGCTGTGCACCGGTTTCCGTTTCCGCCGCAGATGGTGTGGAACGCGCTGCTCGACGGCCCGGCCTGGACCGAGTGGCTGCCGATCACCAAGGTGACCTGGACGAGCCCGAAGCCTTTTGGCCCCGGGACAACACGGACCGTGGAAGTCGGCGCGCAGGTGATTGAAGAGACCTTCTTCGCCTGGGACGAGGGAAAGCGGATGGCCTTCCGATTCGAGCGTTCCACCCTGCCCGTTTCTGCGGCGGTCGAAGATTACCGGGTCGTGCCGGTCGATGGCGGCTGCGAGCTGCGCTGGAGCGGCAAGGCGAGCTCAGTCCCTTTCCTCGGCGCGATTATCACGCAGCAGCTGACGAAGGGACTGGTGGACGGTATGCCGAAACTGGAAGCGCTGATCGCGAAGCAGTCGGATCGGTTCAAGTAACGGTCAAGCCGTTTCGTTGAACAGTTCCCGGCCGATCAGCCAGCGGCGGATTTCACTGGTGCCCGCGCCGATCTCGTAGAGCTTGGCATCCCGCAGAAGGCGGCCTGTGGGATATTCGTTGATGTAACCATTGCCGCCGAGCAGCTGGATGGCATCGAGGGCAAGTTTCGTGGCAGTCTCCGCCGCATAGAGGATCGCGCCGGCGGCGTCCTTGCGGGTGGTCTCGCCGCGGTCACACGCCTTGGCGACGGCGTAGACGTAGGCCTTGGCGGCGTTCATCTGCACGTACATGTCCGCGAGCTTGCCTTGCACGAGCTGGAACTCGCCGATGGACTGGCCGAACTGCTTGCGATCGTGGATGTAAGGCAGCACCACATCAAGGCAGGCCTGCATGATGCCGGTGGGCCCGGCAGCGAGCACCGCGCGCTCATAGTCGAGGCCGCTCATCAGGATACGGACGCCCGCGCCGACCGGGCCCATGACGTTTTCCTCGGGCACTTCGCAATCTTCGAAAACCAGTTCGCCGGTTTCGGAACCGCGCATGCCGAGCTTGTCGAGCTTCTGGGCGACCGAGAAGCCCTTGAAGCCGCGCTCGATCAGGAAGGCCGTGATGCCCTTCGAGGCGCCGTTCGGATCGGTCTTGGCATAGACGACCAGCGTGTCGGCATCCGGCGCATTCGTGATCCACATCTTGGTGCCATTGAGGACGTAACGGTCGCCTTTCTTGTCAGCGCGCAGCTTCATCGAGACGACGTCGGAGCCTGCGCCGCTTTCGCTCATGGCGAGCGAGCCGAGGTGTTCGCCGGAGATGAGTTTGGGAAGGTAGCGGGACTTCTGATCATCATTGCCCCAGCGGCGAAGCTGGTTGACGCAGAGGTTCCAGTGGGCGCCGTAGGAGAGGCCGACCGAGGCCGAGGCGCGGGAGATTTCCTCCATGGCCACGACATGCTCGAGATAGCCGAGACCGGTGCCGCCCCATTCCTCTTCGACCGTGATGCCGAGCAGGCCGAGTTCTCCCATTTTCGGCAGGAGGTCGCGCGGGAACTTGTCCGACCGGTCGATCTCGGCGGCGCGGGGCGCAATCTGGTTCTGGGCAAAGTTTTTCACGGTTTCGCGGATCATGTCCGCGGTTTCACCGAGATCGAAGTTCAGCGTGGGATATGTGTTCGGGATCATGCGCCTGCCCTAGCAAAGGCGCCCGCTTGTGTCAGCGTGGAATCTTGGCTCAGTCGTGACGCGTCAACGCGCGGTAGAGATAGTAGCTGGAGATCAGGAACAGAAAGCCGCCGCCGAGCGCGAGGACCGGGCCGGCATAGATGTCGCTCTGCTGAAGCACCGGCTGGCCGGCCCGCGCGAAGTAGCGCTGGCCGCCGGCGATCAGGCCGACGAGGCCGAGGCCGGACAGCAGCGCGTAGGGCCCCCAAACGCTGAGCTTGCCGAGGGAAGCCGTGTCGATGTCACCGTTTTCCTGGATCGCGCGTTCGAGATCGCGTTCGTTGATCTGGACGACCTCGAGGTCGTCCACCACGACCGCTTCGGCGGGCGGAAGGAAGGGCAAGGCGTCGTCCGGCAGTGTCGGGTTTGGCGCGCGGGCATTGCGGCGGCGTTCGATGCCCTCTGGCGGACCTTTTGGACGCGGTGACAGCGTGCCACCGGGATCGTCCCCGACGAGCGCCTTGACTGCGTCCGTGATTTCTTCCGGCGTGGGGCCGTCGCCCGGACCAAGCGGCGGCGTGGGCGGCGCAGGCGGCTGCGGCGGGGCCTCGCCCAGAATTCGGGCGATACGTTCGCTGACGGCGCGGGCGGCAGCCTGTGTGGCGTTGGCGGGCGCGGTGGGCGTGGGAACTTCTGTGCCGGATGAGGTGCGCGACCCGATCACGACCGAACGGGCGGCGGGCTCGGCGTCCTCGTCATCCAGCCCCTGCCGGGCCAGCGGGCGAACCCAGGCGCCGGGAACGGCGGCGCGGCCAGCAGGATGTTCCAGAAAGTGTGCCAGTTCGGCTGCGCGCCGGCGGGCAATGGCATCTACGACGCGAAGCTCTCCGGACACATTCGCGAGGCGCCAGGCCCACATGGCATCGGCGGCGCCGGCCCGGTCACCGGCGTTCAGGGCGGCAATCACACCGCTCGAAATGAAGGCTTCGGCACCGATGTTGAAGGCGAAAGAGACCAGCGCATCGAACTCGTTCTGGTTCAGCGGGCTCAGCACGCGTTCGACGATCAGCTGCTCAATGGGCGGCAAGTCATGGTGAATCAGGATCAGCGCGGCGTCACGGGGCGTGATCTGAAGGCCGGCGCGGGCGGTCGAGGTATGGCCATAGCCAATCAGCCAACCACCACCCGGCAGACGCGCTGCACGGGGGCGGAAGCCCTCGAAACTCCGGATGAGCTCGAGACCTTGTGCTGATGTCCTCATGGAACGGGCCAAAACGCCTGTTCTCCCGTTGTGATACATCCGGCGAAATGCCTACAGGCGCCTACTGCAAAACTCGCGCCTATTCCCCTGAAGCGCGAGATTCGACCGAAAACTCCTCTGTTTACAAGAGGACGAGGGTCGCAAGGCCCAGGAAGCTGAAAAATGCCATCACATCCGTCAGGGTTAACACGAAAACGGACGAGGCCACGGCGGGGTCAGCGCCGAGGCGCTTGAGGCCGAGTGGAACGAGGATTCCGGAGAGGCCGGCCCAAAGGAACGTGCCGAACATGGCGACCGCGATCACCAGGCCGAGCCCGGTATCGCCGAACCAAAACATCGCAATCAGCCCGACCCCGGCGCCAATCAGCAGGCCGTTGAACGAGGCGGCGAGAAATTCCCGGAGCACCGCGCGGCGGGCCGCGTCGCCGTCCATCTGGCGGGAGGCAATGGCTCGCACGGCCACCGCGAGTCCCTGGCTGCCAGCGTTGCCTCCCAGAGCCGCGACGACGGGCATGAGGATGGCAAGCGCCACGACCTGCTCGATCGCGCCTTCGAAGACAGAAATGATGGCCGAGGCGATGAAGGCCGTGAACAGGTTGATCGCGAGCCAGGGAAGCCGCGCCTTGACCGTTTCGAACACCGTGTCGGATGCGTCGGCCGAGGACACGTTGGACAGGGCGAGCAGGTCTTCGGAGTGTTCCGACTGCATGACGTCCACCATGTCATCGACGGTGATCATGCCCACCAGACGGCCCGCATCATCCGTCACGGGCGCGGAAGCCAGCGAGTATTTCTGGAACTGGAACGCCACGTCTTCCTGATCGCTGGATGTGTTCAGCGTCATGGTCGGTTCGGCCATGATGTCTTCGAGCGGCGTTTCGCGCGGTTGGCGCAACAAGTTCGCCAACGGGACAATGCCAAGCAGGCGGTGCGCCGGATCGATCACGTAGATGTCGTAGAAAACTTCTGGCAGGTCCTCACCGATGTCGCGGGCGTGATCGATGGTCTGGCCGACCGTCCAGAACTCGGGCACGGCCACAAATTCCGTCTGCATGAGACGGCCAGCCGTTTCCTCTTCGTAGGCGAGACTGCGCTGCAGTTCGGCGCGGTCCACCGGAGCGAGGTCTTCGAGGATGCGTTCACGGCGATCATCCTCGAGGTCTTCGAGAATGGTCGTGGCATCGTCTGAATCGAGTTCGTCGAGGGCCTGCGCGACCGCCTGGTCGGGCAGCATTTCGACGGCGCCTTCGCGGTAGGAGTCGCGCAGCTCGATGAGGATGTCGGGCGGCAGATCTTTGCCGAGCAGCTCAACGGCTTCTTCGAACGTATCGTACGGCAGAGCCTCGAGCGCGTCGGCGGCGTCGGCAGGGTGCATCCGGCCGAGCGTTCGCGCCAGCCAGCGGATATCGCGCTCGTCGATGGCATCGGCGAGGTCTTCCAGAAACACCGGGTCGATCTGACCGGGCTCGGCAGGCGGGAGGGTGCTGGTGTCTGTCATCGGCGCCACTCATGCCGGGGTTGGCTTGCCCCGGCAAGAGACGCCGATGAGGCGCCGCCTCAGCTGTACCGGAACTCCGGAGCGTCCAGGTCGATCAGCGGCAGCTCGTCCTTTTCCTTCCAGTAGTTCTGCGAATGCCCCCATTCCGGATTGCCGCCGCGTTTCGGCATCAGGTCCATCGAACGCGCAAGGTAGCCGGGGTTGAAATTGTCCTCATCGATCCAGGGCAGGATTTCCATGTTGTGATCCTGCGGACGAAGGGCCACCTCGACCTGTTTGGCGCCTTTGGCATCCACGTGTTTCAGCAGGCGCGAGACGAAATCGCCCATCATGTCGACACGCAGGGTCCAGCTGGCCCGGAAGTAGCCGAACACCCAGAGCAGGTTCGGCACGCCCGTGAACATCATGCCGCGATAAGTGATCGTCTCGCCCCAGTTCACCGGTTTGCCATCCACTTCGAACGGAATGCCGCCGAGGACCGACAGGTTGAACCCGGTCGCGGTGACGATCACGTCGGCTTCCAGTTCGCGCCCGGATTTGAGTAAGATGCCCTTCTCCGTGAAGCGGTCGATATGGTCCGTGACAACGCTGGCGAGGCCAGCCTTGATGCCTTCGAACAAGTCCGCATCCGGAACAAAGGCGACGCGCTGCTGCCATGGGCGATAGTTCGGCGTGAAGTGCTTCATGTCGTAGCCTTCCGGCAGACAGGCTTTCACGCCTTCCAGCAATTCCGTACGGAGCGCTTCGGCGTCCTCGAACGAGCGGCGGGTAAACTCCGCCTGTTCGAACAGGTATTTCCGGCGCACGATTTCGTGGATCCAGTTTTCGTCCACGCCAAGCATGCGCAACTCGTCCGCGAGCACGTTCTCGTTGCGCGCCGGGATGAAGTAGGTCGGCGATCGCTGCAGCAGGGTCACGTGCGCGCACTTGCCGGCGATCGCGGGCACGACCGTGGCCGCCGTCGCCCCTGATCCGATGACCACCACTTTCTTGCCGGTGAGATCGAAATTCTCAGGCCATGTCTGCGGGTGGATGATCTGCCCGCGGAAGCTGTCCATGCCTGGCCATTCCGGCGTGTAACCCTCAGAATGCTTGTAATAGCCCTGGCACATCCAGAGGAACTTGGCTGTGAAGGTCAGCACTTCGCCGGTGTCCAGTCGCTCAGCCTTGACCGTCCAACGCTTCTTCGGGGTCGACCAGCTCGCGGACATGATCTTGTGGCGATAGCGGATATGTGGGGCGAGGTCGTTTTCGGCGATCACTTCGTCCATGTATTTGAGGATCTCGTCGCGGCTCGCGATCGGCGGGCCGACCCAGGGCTTGTGACGATACCCGAACGTATAGAGATCGGAGTCCGACCGGATGCCCGGATACTTGTGCATGTGCCAGGTACCGCCGAAGGTCTCGTAAGCCTCGAGGATCACGAACTTCTTTTTCGGGTTCTTGGTCTTGAGGTGATA
The DNA here is from genome assembly GCA_027482995.1 of Hyphomonadaceae bacterium. Taxonomy (GTDB): domain Bacteria; phylum Pseudomonadota; class Alphaproteobacteria; order Caulobacterales; family Hyphomonadaceae; genus Hyphomonas. The sequence continues at coordinate 17,760 of JAIXVM010000172.1, forward strand.
GCCCGCACCGACACCGGAAATGCCGGCGCCGACCACGAGCACGTCAAAATGCTCGGTCTTCGCTTTGGTCTTTGGAGCCTGAAGGGTTGCCGTATCTGCCATGTCGATTCTCCCACTCGCCGGGCGTACCCGAGAGCCAAACGTCTGATGCTTGCAAGTGTCGCCGGGGAGGAAGGCGCTTCAATACGTAATCGACCGGACCTGCCGCTAAGGCAAGCAAGGAGAAAGCGACGTTGCGCTGACTCTCAGTGGTTCAGGGGGTCGCGGGCCTTGGCGCGCCGGTCCGGAAATGCGGACGCAAACTTCTTTTGTTCGCGGTTGAGGTGGTAGCCGTACATCGCACCGCTCGCGAGGCCGTGGGCCCAGGCTTCGCGGAATTCATGCAGCAGATCCTCTGATTCCTCAGCCCGGAGCTGGCGGACCCGAGCGGCGAGGACGCCTCGCAGAGCGCTGAACTGCGCCCTGACAAGCTGCAGGCCGCCCCGTCCGCGCTGCTGGCGCCAGCCGATGCCATATCCGTGGCGGAAGGCTCGCTGCACGATGCTGAGGGGTTCGAGCTGTGCGGCGCGAATCATGTGCCGGACGCAGGCCTTTTCAACAAACCAGGCTCGGTGCCCGTCCGCCGCAAGTCGCTCCATCAACTCGGTTTCGGAGCCCATCGGAAAACTGATGCTGCCATTGGGGCCGAATGCGGGGTCGAAGCGGGTTCCCGATTGGAACACGCTGGCCCGAACCGCCATGTTCGGCCCCCAGGCCAGCACAGGGGTGCACGGCCCTTCTTTGCTATGCGTCAGAGAGAAGAGGATACCGAAATGACCACGCAGTGCCTCGAGATGGGAAATGTCGCTGTAAGGCCATTGCGGAAGGATTCGTCCCGCAAAGACGTTGCAATCGCCGTGTGCCCGGCCGGCGATTTCCATTTCCTCCAGCCAGTCCGGACCCGGAAGAATGTCGTCATCCGTCAGCACGACAAGCTCGTTCGGATCGAGCGTGTCACAGACCTGAGAAAGGACGAGATTCAAGCAGTGGTTCTTGCCGGGAATGGGCTGCGCGTGGAGCACCAGAGGCAATCGGTCCTTGTAGGAGTCCAACAGGACTTGCGTGCCGTCCGTACTGCCATTGTCGACAACATGGATCGCCGTGCCCGTTGGAATGCGGACAGCCAGCATGGCTTCGAGCATTCCGGACAAACGAGCCTTCCCGTTGAGTGTCGACAGGATGACGATCATGCCTGCCGTCCCGGTGATTGGGCCCGCGCAAGTCGCAGCTTTGCCCAAGCGGGCCGCACATACAAAGCACGAAGCGGGGTATTCAGGATGAGGCGGTGAAAGACGAGGGGAGCGATGACGGCAACCAGCAACGTCGCGAAACTGGCAAGTCCGGCCATGTCAGACGGCACATGCCCCCGGTCGATCAACTTGATCATCGCCGTGAGCGGAATCGGAAACGTCAGGTAGATGACGATCGAATGGCGCCCGCAATACTGAAGCACTTTCGCCCAGTCGAACCGGACCAGCAGCGCAGCGATCGTGCACACAGCCGCAGCGCCCATGATGCCGAGCACGAAGCTGATGCCGAACGCGCTGTGCACCCCTTGCCAGACGCTGACCTGATTGACCAAAGCCCAAGCCGCAAGCCCTGCGATAGCGAGCGGAACCGAAGCCGCGGCGCGCGATGCAAAGGCAAAGATCGCGGGCGCAAAGGCATAACCGGCGAAGAAGTAGACATACCGTTCCGCGAAACGGTCGGGCACGGCCCAGCCGGTCTCTATCCAGCCGAGTTGGAAGGCGGATTGGAGCATCAGCGCCCCGGCAAATACCAGCAACACCGGTGCGCGTCTCAGAAGCCAGGTGACCACGTAAAAGACCAGCAACATGTGGACAAACCACAGGGTCCCTGTCGGCTCGATCAGCCCGATCAGCCACAGCTTAACGAACTCCATCGGGGAGTTAAGAAGAACGGACGTCTCAAAGGCCATAAGTTGAATAGTAAGCCAGAGGACATAAAAATAGATGAAATGAATGACCTTGCGATCGATGTATTCATTGACCGGACCAAACAAAGACCGGCTCAAGAACAGACCTGAAATCAAGAAGAAGTCCGGCATCCGGAAAGGCTGCGCGAAATCGACGACCGGAGAGAGGAAGCCTTCAGCGCCGAGCACATCTTCGACACGGTGCACGGCGTGCATCATCACCACAAGGATGATGCAGATGCCCTTGGCATAATCGACCCAGCCGATCCGCGACGCCGTCATGGTTTCGCCCCCTCGCGGGGCCGCGTGCTCAAGCGATCCAGGAAGGCGACGCGTGTGAGCACACTCCGGCAAAAGCCCGGACCGTGCGCTACAACGATACTGTTCCCCTGCGTCGCGTAGGCCATAACGGTCTCGCTTGTCCCAATACGAGCCAACAATCGCACATTTTGCGAAGCTGTTCGCGCCGTAAAGCGCAATTAACGTGCCATCGGGCTTGGCTGGTTAACCCAGGTAGGCAATCCGGGGTTGAGGCGCGATTTGCGTCACCGGGGCAAATCGCCTTTGACGTCCTTCATCACGCCGGAGAAATCCAGACCATGGAGACCGCGATCGGAAAGCGACTGGTAAATGCCTTCCGCGATTTCGCCGAGGCGGATTTCGGCTCCGGACGCCTTGGCCGCGTCTGCGGCTAGGTGGAGATCCTTGAGCATCATGGCCACGGCAAATCCGGGCTTGTAGTCCCGGTTGGCCGGGGATGTGGGAACTGGTCCGGGCGCCGGGCAATAGCTCGTCATCGACCAGCACTGGCCGGAGGAAACCGAGGATATCTTGAAGAAGGTTTCGGCGTCGAGACCCAGCTTTTCGGCGAGATTGAAGGCTTCGCACGTGCCGATCATGGAAATGCCGAGCAGCATGTTGTTGGCGATCTTCGCCGCCTGCCCGTTGCCGGCGCCGCCGGCGTGGAAGATGTTCTTGCCCATGCCCTTGAGGATGGGCTCGGCTTTGGAAAATGCGTCCGCAGTACCGCCTGCCATAAACGTCAGTGTACCCGCTTCGGCCGCCGCGACCCCGCCCGAGACCGGGGCATCGACCATGACGAAGCCGGCGCGTTCGGCTTGCGCATGCGCTTCGCGTGCATCGGTCACCGCGATGGTGGAGCAGTCGATCAGCAGAGTGCCTTTCGGCGCGTGGGCCGAGACGCCGTCCGGGCCGAAATAGACGCCGAGGACGTGCTTTCCGGCCGGCAGCATCGAGACGACAACATCGGCGTCCTTGACCGCATCAGGCACGGACGCTGCTGCGCGGGCGCCTTTGGCGGCGACGGCTTTGACAGCTTCGGCGTTCAGGTCGAACGCCGAAGCTGTGTGGCCCGCTTTCACGAGATTGGCGCACATGCCGCCGCCCATGTTGCCGAGGCCGATGAAGGCGATCTTGGTCATCTCACTTGTCCTCGAATTTCGCGGGGCGCTTTTCACTGAAGGCGGCCATGCCTTCCTTCTGGTCTGCCGTGCCGAAGAGCCCTTGGAACAGGCGGCGTTCGAACTTCACGCCCTCCGAGGTCGGAAGTTCCAGCGCGCGGTCCACCATTTCCTTGGCCGCCATCAGCGAGGGCACGGAGAAGGCAGCGATTTCGTTTGCGGCGGCAAACGCGACGTCCATCAGCGTATCGTGCGGCACGACGCGGGAGACCAAGCCGATGCGGTCCGCCTCGGCGGCGTCAATCATGCGACCGGTGAGCACGAGGTCCATGGCCTTAGCCTTCCCCACGGCCTTGGTGAGGCGAATTGAGCCGCCCATTCCGGGCGTGACGCCAAGCTTGATCTCGGGCTGGCCGAACTTTGCCTTGTCGGAGGCGATGATCAGGTCGCACATCATGGCGAGTTCACAGCCGCCACCCAGCGCGAAGCCGTTGACCGCGGCGATGACCGGCTTGCGGCTCGCGGCGAACCGGTCCCATCCCGCGAAGTAGTCCTCGACATACATGTCCGAGAAGGATTGCGGCTGCATTTCCTTTATGTCGGCGCCCGCCGCGAACGCCCGGCCTGCACCCGTCAGCACACTGACGGCAATGTCCTTGTTGCGATCGATCGCCGCAAAGCAATCGACAACCTCTGACATGATCTCCGCATTGAGCGCGTTGAGGCTGTCCGGGCGGTTGAGTGTAACGACCGCAACACGGTCCTTTTGTTCGAAGGTGATCGTCTTGTAGTTCGTCATCTCAACTCACTGTCTTTCTGGTGCAGGTCAATCAACCGGGCGGCGGCCCGGGCGGTGGCGGATAATCGAGGCCGCTGGTGCCGGCGAGCGGTGTGCCCGCAACCACGGCGTCATAGACGGCTTCCCCGACCGGCGAGAACCCGAGGACCCGCGACAGGAACGTGATGCCAACGAGCGCTGCGATGCCCCAGAGCCAGGCAGGATGTGGGCGCCCGTGCACGCGCCAATCATACAACATGCCCGCAAGCGGGAACACGAGCGCAATGAGCGCCGCGATCTCATGCGCGTAAGGGGGCAGCAGAGGCATGGGCAACAGACGTCCGAAGCCAGGCCCCATCAGTAGCACGAACGAGCCAACCTGAAGGCGGGAATGCCAATCCGGCTGACCGCGCAAGGCAACCGCCGCCAGAACAAGACCGACCGAAGCGTAAAGGACCAGCGGGTTGGCCACGATGAAATGCTGCGGCTGGAAAAAGAACGGCGTGCGGCCGGTCTGCACGGCGGCGACCGTGACGAGCGTTCCGGCAACCAGAAGTGCCAGTGCCCAGACAAAGGCTAGCTTGCCGAGTTGTTTGTGCAGCTGGAGGTTCCCGGCGCCGGCGAGCCACGCCTGCGCGACCACGAGGCCGACCCAACCCATGAAGATCACGGCATGGACGTGGACAATCGGAGGCGCCGAAAAACTGGAGCGTCCGGCGGCGAGTTGCACCACGAAGCCCGATACGAGGACAATCGCCATCACCGTGGTGAGGTTGCGAATGAAACGGCGGTCATTCGCCGTGGGCGCTGTGAAGGTTGCGTCAGTCATGAAATCCTCCCCGATTTCGAACGCTGAGGCCAACGCACTAGCGCAGGCCCGGACGCCCCACAAGCCGAGGGGTTTCCGGGCCGTGGCGCCCTACCCCATCGTTGGAATGACGAAGGCCTGATCGCCGATATCGCCTTCCGGCCAACGCTGGGTGACCGTCTTGATCTTGGTCCAGAACTTGATGCCTTCCGGCCCGTGCTGGTTGGTGTCGCCAAAGGCGGAGCGCTTCCAACCGCCGAAAGTGTGATAGGCGACTGGCACCGGGATCGGCACGTTAATGCCGACCATGCCGACATTGACCTGCGCGGCAAACTCACGTGCGGCGCGGCCATTCGACGTGAAGATCGCGCAACCGTTCCCATACTGATGATCTGATGCGTAGCCAGCCGCTTCTTCGAGCGTCTCGGCGCGAACCACCTGCAACACCGGCCCGAAGATCTCCTCATGGTAAGACTTCATGCCCGGCTTCACATGATCAAACAGCGAAGGGCCGATGAAGAAGCCTTTCTCATGGCCTTGCAGCTTGTGGCCGCGCCCGTCGAGCACGAGCTTGGCGCCTTCGTCGACACCCATCTGGATATAGCTTTCGATCTTCGCCTTGTGCTGGGCGGAGACAACAGGGCCGTAATGCGCGTCCTTGTCGGTGGAAATGCCGATCTTGAGCTTCTGCGCTTCGGCGGTCATGCGCTCGACAAACTCATCGGCTGTTTTCTTGCCGACCGGCACGGCCACCGGGAGCGCCATGCAGCGTTCACCGGCTGAGCCATAGGCCGCGCCGACGATATCCTTGACCGCCTGTTCCATGTTGGCGTCCGGCAGGATGATTCCGTGGTTTTTCGCCCCGCCCATCGCCTGAACGCGTTTGCCGTGGGCGGTGCCGGTCGAATAGACGTATTGTGCGATGTCGGACGATCCGACAAAGCTGACCGCCTTGATGTCCGGATGCGTGAGGATGGCATCGACGGCCACCTTGTCTCCGTTGACGACGTTGAGCAAGCCAATGGGCGCGCCGGCCTCGAGCATCAGCTCCGCAAAGCGCATCGGGACAGACGGGTCTTTCTCCGAGGGCTTCAAGATGAAGGTGTTGCCGCAGGCAATGGCAACGGCCGCCATCCAGCACGGGATCATGGCCGGAAAGTTGAAGGGCGTGATGCCGGCGCAGACTCCGAGCGCCTGACGCATCGAATAGACGTCGATGCCCGGGCCAGCGCCTTCGGTGTATTCACCCTTCAGCAGGTGCGGCACGCCGCAGGCGAATTCCACAACATCGAGACCGCGCTGGATGTCGCCCTTCGAGTCGGCGATCACCTTGCCGTGTTCGGATGAAAGCAGGTGGGCGAGTTCGTCCATGTTCGCTTCAACGAGGCGCTTGAACTCGAACATCACACGGGCGCGGCGCTGCGGATTTGTTGTCGCCCAGGCAGGCAGAGCGGCCTTGGCAGCCTCGACGGCGGCGGCAAGCTCGGCGGCGGTCGCCAGCGCGACGCGGGCCTGAACCTCACCCGTGTTGGGGTTGTAGATGTCGCCAAAACGCCCTGACGTTCCGGCAACCGACTTGCCCCCGATGAAATGATGCACCTCGCGCATGGCCTGTCTCCTCATGTGTGCCGGCGTTATAGGCACAGCCTTGGCGGAGATACACGGCGAATTTTGCCGGCCTGTGCTGACGCCCGCCTCCCCTGTCGTTTAGGGCTTGCTTACCTTTGCGGAACGTCCCGGAACAATGACATCAAACGGCGAGCGGAACACGCAGGTCGCGTCCGCTGACAGACCGTCAGGGAGGAAAGAGCGGCAGTTTCCAATGCCGTGAACACACATGGACGGCGGCAGGCAGTTCTCGACCGAAAGCCTTTTGACGGCGCGCCAACGCGCGGCCGAACTCATCAGAACGCCGCTGATACGCCGGCGCGCGGCGATGATCGGCGGTGCGCTCTTCATCCTGCTGGCCGGTTTCTTCGTCCTGGATCGGGGCGCGTATGTTTCGACCTCGGACGCCCGGATCGCGGCGGACATGATTGCCGTGTCCACCGACATTTCAGGCCGCATCACCAGTGTCGCGGTCAGCGAGGGCGACCGCGTCAAGGCCGGCGACGTGATCTACACGATCGACGACCGGGAGGCCGCCTTCACGCTTGCCCAGTTCGAAGCCGAAGCGAGCCGCCTGCGCGCGGAGATTGGCCGCGAGGAAGCCCGTGCTGGATTCGAAACCTCCAAGGCCGGCAGCCAGGTCGCCGCCCGGCAGGCGGGAACGCGGTCGGCCTCTGCCTCGGCCGAGGCCGCGCGGTCTAACCTGGAAACCGCCCGGCAGGAACACGAGCGCACCAAGAACCTCTATGAACAGGGGCGCATTCCAAAGAGTACGTATGACCAGGCGAAGAACGCTCTCGAGACCGCCGAGCAGGATCTTCTGCGCGCGCAGGCCGAACGGGAAACGGCAGCCGCCGAGCAACGCACCGCCAGCATCACGGGCCAGGAAGTCCGGTTGATCGATTATGACCTGTCAGTTCTACAGGCCGAACTGGAGCGGGCGCAGGCGCGCGTTGATGCCCAAAAGGTGGTTGTGGAACAGCATACCATCCGCGCACCGATCGACGGCGTGATCGACGAACTTTTCTACGATGCCGGAGAACATTCCCTGCGCGGGTTCCGGATGGCACTGATCCATGATCCGGACTCGGTCTGGGTCTCCGCCAACATCAAGGAGACCGACATCCGGCACATCGCCATCGGCGCCAAGGTCCGCGTGCGGGCGGACAGTCATCCGTCGAAAGCGCTGACGGGACGCGTGTCACGGATCCGGGAAGCGACGCTCTCGGAAGCGGCCATGATGCCCAATCCGAACGCCAATGGCGTGTTCACCAAGATCACGCAGCGCATCAAGGTGCGGATCGATCTGGACCCGTCCGACGTACATCTCAGAACCGGCACGATGGTCTCCGTGCGGATCCGGAAATCGGCCTCGGACACGGCGTCACCTCCGGCAGCGCCATGATCAAGGCGGCCGGAATTCAACTGGCTGCCGGCTCCGGTGCGTCTTCTGAAGCGGTCGAGATTCCAGCAGCCGCAGGCGCGGCGATCCGCGACCGCTTCGCCCAGTTTGGCCCGCGTTATCGGTGGCTGTTGCTGCTGACGATGCTGATCGGCTCGATGGCGACGATGCTCGCGGCCACGACCGTCAATGTCGCCCTGCCCGCCATCATCGGCGCGTTCGGTCTCGGGCAGGACCAAGCGCAATGGATGTCGACCGCCTTCCTCGCTTCCTCCACGCTGGCGATGCTCGCCAATGCCTGGGCGATGGCCCGGTACGGCCCGCGCGCCACCTATGTGTTTGGCATGTCCACCTTCATCATCGGCTCGCTGCTTGGCGCGGTCAGCAGCACGCTGGAACTCCTGATCCTTGCGCGGGCCTTGCAGGGCGTCTCCGCGGGTCTGCTCCAACCGATGTCGATGTTCCTGATCTTCCAGACCTTTCCGGACCGGCTTCGCGGCACGGCGATGGGATTGTTCTCGATCGGCGTGGTGCTCGCGCCCGCGTTCGGTCCGGCGCTCGGCGGCATCGCAGTGGATCTGGCGAGCTGGCGGTTCGTGTTCGTGGCGACGCTGCCGCTGGCGATCGTTGCCCTCTGTCTGGCGCCGATCCTGATGCCGAAAGGTGACCTTCAGTCTCAGCAGAAAAAGCCGCCGCTGGACTGGCAAGGACTGTGCCTGCTCGCCGTCGCGGTGGTGGGACTGCTGTCCGCTTTTGCAGGCGGCAACCGCGATGGTTGGGATTCGGACAAGACGTTGATCAAGGTTGTGGTGTCAATCAGTGCGGCGATCGCCTTTTTCTACTGGGAACGGCAACACCCTTTTCCGGCGCTCAACCCTGCCATCTTCAAGTTCCGGCAATTCTGGTCAGCCAGCATCATCATCGTGGCGACCGGCAGTGCGATCTATGGTTCGACCTACCTTATCCCGCTGTTCGTTCAGCAGGTGCAAGGTTATGCGCCGACGGCGGCGGGCGTGATGATGATCCCGGCCGGATTGGTGATGGTCGCCTGCTTTCCCCTCGCGGGACGGCTGACGGACCGGATGGACACCCGCATCCTCATGACGTTCGGCATTCTTTGCTTCGCCGTCTCCGGGCTCCTGTTGTCCGGCGTGACGGTGCTCACCCCCTACTGGCTTCTGGTCAGCTGGATCATGCTGAGCCGCGTCGGCATCGCCTTCTGCATGCCAACGGCGAACACAACAGCGGTACGCGCGGTGCCGCCAAACCTTCTCGCCTCGGCAGCCGGAGGCGTATCTTTCCTCATGCAGGTGGGCGGTGCCTTCGGCGTCAACTTGCTGGCGGTGCTGTTGCAGAGGCGGACGATCTTTCACGGCGAACATCTCGCTTCTGAACTCAACGAGTCGAATGCCGAGTTCCTGTATGGTCACGCCCAGCAGGCGCTGTCGCTGGAAGCCTCCGGCATGCCGACGTTGACCGCCTTCACGCAGGCTTTCGGTGCCATCGGGCAGCAGGTTGCGGCGCAAGCAATGGTGCTGGCCTTTCGAGACTGCTTCTTTGTGATCGCGATCTGGTTCGCCGTCGTGCTTTTTGCGGTGACCCTGATGCCGAAGCCGAGGATGCAGATGGGCGCTGCAAGTTGAAGCCTGGCTCTGTCGAAGCTCACCAATCGGGGGATTTGCCGCCGCCGCATTTACCCGCCAGCAGAATTGGCAAATAGTCGTATCGGGAGGACGCAAACATGGAGATCACGCGGCGGCATTTGCTGATCGGAGCGGCGGGTGTAGGCGTGACGGTCGGCGCTGTAGGCGCCCTGAAACTCCACTGGGACGGCAAGTCGTTCGTGCGCGACGGATACATCGAGGGCGCGCCGGCCGCGCCGCCGGGCGAATCCAGCTGGATGAACTGGGCCGGCATCGAACGCGCGACGCCGAAGCAGATTGCGTTCCCGGATTCGGTGGAGACGCTGGCGGACATGATCAAAACTGCACCCGGCCGGGTGCGTCCGGTCGGCAGCGGACATTCGTTTACCGGCCTCGCGACGACGGAAGACACGCTGCTGATGCTTAGCAGTCTCGCCGGATTGATCGCATACGACGAAGCCACAGGCGAAGCGCAGTTCGGTGCAGGCACGCCCCTTTTTCAGGTCAGCGAAGAGCTCGCCGCCTACGGCCGGGCGTTCGACAATCAGCCCGATATCGACTCCCAGACGCTCGCTGGCGCCTTCGCAACCGCAACCCATGGCACCGGCAACGACCTGCCGGCCCTCCATGACAACGTCACCGGATTTCAGATGGTCACGGCCGATGGCACCATCCGGGATGTTACCCGGGCTTCCGATCCGGACCTGTTCGAAGCTGGCAAGGTGTCACTCGGTGCGCTGGGTGTGATGACGGCCTTCACGATCCGCAGCGTGCCCGCTTACAGGTTGAAGCGCACCGTCACTGTCGAAGACAGCAAGGCGTTCCTGAGCCGATTGGAACAGACCGCCGCAGCGCACCGGAATTTCGAGTTCTACTATTTTCCGCACACGGGACTGGTGGCCAGCATTGTCCACGACCTGACCGATGATCCGCCGACGGAAGATGAAGCGACAGACGACGACGAATTCCTGCAAGGCCTGAAGGCTTTGCGCGATCAGCTTGGTTGGGCGCCGTTCTTGCGCCGCACGATTGCGCGGTCAGAGTTTCCGCGGGGCGTCGTGGAGCAGCGGGTGAACGAATCGCGCGTGCTTCTCTCCACCGTGCGCCCAACCCGCTTCATCGAGATGGAATATCACCTGCCGCGCGAGCGAGGCCCTGAAATGGTCGAGCGTGTCATGCGCAAACTGGACCAGCGCAGCGATGCCTATTTCCCGATGGAGTATCGCCATATCGCGCCGGACACCGCCTGGCTCAGTCCGTTCAACGCAGGCCCGCGCGCTTCAATCGCCATCCATGCCGCCGCCGACGAGCGCTATGACTACTTCTTCTCGGATTTCGAGCCGATGTACCGGGAAGCGGGCGGCCGGCCCCATTGGGGCAAGCTGCATTCGCTCGGCCGCGCCGAACTGACGGAACTTTATCCCGAATTCGAGCGCTTCCTCGAACTGCGCAAGCAGCTCGACCCGTCGGGCAAGTTCTTGAACGCACACTTGGCCAAACTGTTCGGCGAGAGCTTCGATGCTTGAACTTTCTCGCCGGAACCTGATGATCGGCGGCGCAGGCCTTTTGGGGGCAGGATTACTGATGAGCAAACCGGGCGACGAGAGCGGACCGCGCGATGACTACTTCCTCGGGCTACAGGCTGCGCTGACCGAAGCGGGGATCGCCGCCCCCACGCTGGTGATCGACAAGGCACGCCTTGATGCCAATATCGATACACTGATGGGACACCTGCCCGCGGGCATAGCGTATCGCATCGTCGCAAAGTCCCTGCCCTCGCTCGACTTGATCGCCCATATCCGGCAACGCTCGGGATCGAACCGGTTAATGACGTTCAACCAGCCCTTGCTGACCGCGCTCAGCAAGGCCATGCCGGACGCCGACCAACTCCTCGGCAAGCCCCTACCGGTGGCTGCTGCGCGCACCTACTTCAAGTCTCTCGATGTCGCTGACGCCCCTGCCGCAGCAAATGTGCAATGGCTGATCGACACGCCCGAACGGCTTCGTCAGTACCGGGAGCTTGCGGCGGCAACAGGTCAGACGCTCCGCGTCAACTTCGAACTGGATGTCGGCCTCCACCGGGGCGGTCTCGAAGCGGGCGACACTCTGAAATCCATGCTGGAAACTGTGCGCGATGCGGCCGAGTTCAGTTTTGCAGGTTTCATGGGATATGAGCCGCATCTCGCCGCCCTGCCCGAGGCGCTCGGTTGGCGCGAGCGGGCCAAGTCCGGCGCATGGCGGCGCTACAGCGAGGCGCTGGCGCAAGCGACCGAAGTGCTCGGCGCCGATGCCGTCTCGAAGCTCGTGCGGAACGCGGCCGGCAGCCCGACCTATCGCTATTATCAGGATACGGATGTTGCGAACGAAGTCTCCGCGGGCTCCTGCCTCGTCAAGCCCACGCATTTCGATACAGCGCTGCTGGAACCCCACTTGCCCGCGAGCTTCATTGCCACGCCGGTGATCAAGTCGATGGCGCAAACGCGCCTGCCGGGGCTCGAGTTTGCCGCGGACGGCCAACGCGCCTGGGATCCGAACACGTCGCGGACGGTCTTCATTTACGGCGGCAACTGGCTCGCCGATCCTGTGGATCCGCCGGGGCTTTCGTACAACAAGACGTTCGGCCGCTCCTCGAACCAGGAAATGCTGACGGGCGGGCACAATCTCGTCATCGCACCGGACGAATTCGTCTTCTTCCGCCCGCACCAGAGCGAAGCGGTGTTCCTGCAATTCGGCGACATTGCCGTCTACGAAGACGGCCGCATTACGCAGCGCTGGCCGGTGTTTCCGGCCTCGGCCTGAAGCGCGGTCCACGTAGTTTTCCGGATACCCTGACCTGCGCTCCCATGCCGTGATGGCGCTTGGCATCAGAGGGATGGGCGCGACATGGATGGAAGCTTCGAACCGGTCCGGCCCTATGCCGGTGCTGACCCTGCCTTTTGCCGGCACGTGGACACGTTTCTGGACTCGGCTCTCACCGAGCCGCTGCGCGCCGCCGGGCGGGCAACGACCGGCCTCAAGTCGTCGCCGAAGGCCTGCGCCGCATGGAGCGCCATCCTTAGGGAACAAGGCTGGGCTGCGCCTTCCTGGCCGGTTGAGCATGGCGGCGCCGGCTGGACCACCGCCCAGCGGCTCTACTTCGAAAACGCCTGCGCCGAGCGCGATGCGCCGCTGATCCAGTCCTCCGGCGTGCGCACCATCGGCCCGCTGATCATCGCGGAAGGGTCTGCCGCGCAGAAGGCCCGCTATCTGCCCGCCATCCTCGATGGCCGGCATGAATGGTGCCAGGGCTTCTCTGAGCCACAAGCCGGGTCAGACCTGTCCGCGCTGAACCTGCGGGCTGAACGGGACGGAGATGATTTCGTCCTTACCGGGAGCAAGCTCTGGACCAGCTTTGCGCAGTACGCCACCCACATGTTCCTGCTCGCGCGGTGCGATCCGTCCAGTCACGGCGGTGACGGTCTTGTGTTCCTGCTGGTGGAGATGAACCGCCCGGGCATTCATGTCCGGCCCATCCGCTTCATCGACGGCGAATGCGAGACCAACGAAGTTTTCTTCGACGGTGTGCGCACGCCCGCTGCCGACCGGATCGGCGACATCGGCCAGGGCTGGAAAATGGCCAAGCGGTTGATGGCGATCGCGCGGTCCAACAATACGACGACCGGCATGCTGCGGCGCGCCTTGCGCGCAGCCCGGCGGGAAGGCGCACTGGCAGGCGAGATCGATCCCGAGATGCATCGCAAGCTCGCTGGCTTGTCACTACGGATAGACGCCTACGAAGCCCTCGAACATCATGCCGTCTCGGAGCAGATCAACATCGACGCCGCCTCGGCCACCTCCCTGTTGAAACTGATGGCGACGGAGCTGCATCAATCGATCACGGAAGCGGGCCTGGAGTGCGCGCCCGCCAGCGCGTTCGCTCAGGCGAAGTATCTCGCGACCCGCGCCGCCACAATCTACTCCGGCACAAGCGAAGTGCATCGCAACATCCTCGCACGCGCCATCGGCTGCCCCTGAGATAAGGCGCCGGATAAAGGCGTCGCTGCACTGCGTAGATCTACGCATAGACGCGGCGGTGCGCGCGCGGAACACTCAGCCGCCGAAGTCCAAGGTCAGCAGGAGACATCAAATGCCGAAACTCACAGGCGTACGTCCATGGGTGCTGGCGCTTCTGATCGCGGCGGGCGCAGCTTCACTTGCCGCCTGCACAAGCACCGAGCCGGCGCGCACCGCCGCGTCCACCGAAGCTTTGCCGGTCATGCCCGGCCGCGCCTTTGCCGAGCGCACCTGCGCCGGGTGCCATTCGATCGAGCGCACGGGCGACAGTCCGCACCCGGACGCCCTTCCCTTCCGCCGGCTGTCCGAGCACTACCCCGTCCGCGATCTCGAAGAGGCGTTCGCCGAGGGCATTTTTGTCGGCCATCCGGACATGCCCCCATTCCAGCTCGCTCCAGACGAGATCGACGACCTGCTGGACTATCTGGAGGCCATTCAGGACCCGGTCTGAGCCTGAAGACGCCGGTTAACCTCGAATCCCGCGCTCCGCCGAACAAAGGACTGAATGCTTGCCGCAGCGTCCGTGTTCCTTTGCCCGGCAAACTGTGCATCATCGCCCCAAAAATCAAACATCATTCCGGGGAGAGCCATGCATTACGCCGAACTCAAGCAAGCGCGCCAAGAACTGACCGGGCCCGGCGGGCCGTTCGAGATTGTCGAAGCCGACGTTCTGGGCCAGCGCCTCCGTACGTTCAAGAACGCCCCGCCCAGTGTGCGCGAAATCTGGCTGTCCACGCTGCAGTTCGCCGACCGGCCGTACCTGATCTACGAAGACGAGCGCCTGACCTACGCCGACTCGCACAAACTCGCGAACGCAGTGGCCAACTGGCTGATGGCGCAAGGCGTGAAGCCGGGCGACAGGGTCGCCATAGCCATGCGGAACTTTCCGGAGTGGATGCTGATCTACTGGGCCAGTGTGTCCATCGGCGTTGCCGTGGTCGGCATGAATGCCTGGTGGACCGCCGAGGAGATGGCTTACGGCTTGTCCGATTCGGCGCCGAAGGTGCTGTTCCTCGACGCCGAGCGTCTTGCCCGGGTGAAGGAGCGACCCGAGATGGTGGCCGGCATGCAGGTCGTCGGCGTCCGCATCCCGGATGCCCCCGCCAGTGTCGTTCCCTGGGCAGACGTGATCGCAACAGGCGGCAGCCTCCCCGATGTCGCTATCGATCCGGATTCGGATGCCTGCATCTTCTACACATCCGGCACCACGGGGTTTCCGAAAGGCGCCCAGCTGACGCATCGCGGCTGCGTGGCCAACCTCATGAACATGCAATACGCGGGTGCATCGGCCGCGCTCTCGATGCAGCGGGCCACCGGCCTTGAGCCGCCCGCGACACCGCCCGTGCCTGTCACGCTGATCACCACGCCCTTGTTTCACGTCACCGCGAACAACTGCGGCGCCTATGCCGCCACCGCTGTCGGCGGCACGCTCGTGCTCATGTTTCGATGGGACGCGGGCGAGGCGCTGCGGCTGATCGAGCGGGAACGCATCAGCGGCATGAGCGGCGTGCCCGTCATGGCGCGCGAGTTGATCAATCATCCAGATTTCGAGAAGACCGACACGTCCAGCCTGCTGGCACTCGCCGGCGGCGGCGCGCAGGTGCCGCCCGACCTCGTGCTCAAGATCGAATCCAAGGTCGCAACTGCCCGCCCGGGGACAGGTTATGGGATGACCGAGACCTGCGGAATCATCACGTCGATTTCCGGGGACTTCTTTGTCGACAAGCCGGACAGCGCCGGCCCCAGTATGCCGAACTTCGAAGTGAAGTGTGTGGACGATGATGGCCGGACCGTGGGGCCGGGCGAGATTGGTGAACTGTGGGTACGCGGATCATCGGTCATCAAGGGATACATCAATCGTCCGGATGCAACGGCATCCTCGATCGTCGACGGCTGGCTCAAGACCGGAGACGTCGCCCGTATCGACGAACACGGGTTCATCTACATCGTGGACCGCAAGAAGGACATGGTGCTGCGCGGCGGCGAGAACGTCTATTGCGCGGAGGTCGAGGCCACGCTGTACCGCCATTCGGCGATTGCGGAATGCTGCGTGTTCGGTGTGCCGGACGACCGGCTCGGCGAAGAAGTTGGCGCCGCCATTGTTCTGAAACCGGGCGAAGCGCTCACCGACACGGCACTGCGCGAGCATTGCGCGGCGATCATGGCGAAGCACAAGATCCCGCGTTACATGTGGTTCCTTGATGAGCCCCTGCCCCGGAATGCGAGCGGCAAGTTCCTGAAACGCGAGCTGCGAGACCGACTGAGCCCAAAAGCCTAGAACCCTCGGGCTGCGATCTGGCCCGCCACTGGAAAGAAAGAAGCCCGCAGCTTATGGCTGCGGGCTTCTTGGTTCAGGGCGCGGAACGCGCGATCAGAAGTCCTTCTTGACGCGCACGCCATAGAAGCGGGGCGGGCCAGCGATGAAGGTCGGGATGCCGAACGCGTCGCCGGTATTGCCGGCGTCGATGAGGTAGTTCTCGTCGAAGAGGTTGGTGACGTAACCCTCGACCGCCAGACCGTTCTGGAGCGTCAGTTCTGCGGTCAGGTTGAACAGGTCATACGCATCCTCAGACAGCAGGTCGCGTTCGGTGTTGTCGAAGTAGACCTCCGACTGCCAGACGACACTCGGGATCACGCGCAGTTCGCCGATGCCGACGTCCTTCGTGAACACGGCGGCCAGCGAGGCGGTGTGATCTGGCGACAGGCGAAGGCGGTTGCCTCCGAATTGCTGCGGACGACCGTCCACTTCATCCTCGAACCGCGCCTTGTTGTAGCCATAGCTTGCAACAAACGTCGCCGCCTCGGTGGGTGACCAAACAGCTTGCGTCTCGAGACCGTAGCTCGTGGCGTTACCCGCGTTGAGCGGAACGATCTGGCCATTGGCGTTGACGACAGACGACTGGAAGTTGGTGTAATCGTAGAAGAACACCGAGGCATCGAGTGCCAGCTGACCGCCGAAGGTGACGCCCTTGGCGCCGACTTCGTAGCTGTCAACTTCTTCCGCAGGCAGAAGACCGAACCGGTTCGCTGCGTTGGTCGTCGAGGCCGTGATGACTTCCGGGCGGCGGCCACGGGCGATGTTGCCGAAGAGGTTCCACTCGCTCGTCAGTTCGTATAGCGCAGCAACGCGCCATGTGGTGCCGTCGAATTCATCCGAGGATGTCAGACGTGCCCGGCCATTGGCGTTCGGAGCGACCGGCGTAGCAGCGGTGGCGAACACGCCGCCGAAGGTCAGGTTCGACGGGCCGTTGAGGTTGCCGACTTCGATACCCGTGGTCTTTTCTTCCTGCGTGAAGCGCACGCCGGCGGTGACTTCCAGGCGGTCGGTGACGTCGACGCTGGCATCTGCGAACACGTCGTACGACTCGGTTTTGCCGGAGTTAGCGAAGAATTCGTTGTGGATCGGCTTCAGGCGCAATCCGCGGGCCAGCGGGTTCAGGTTGATCGCCGGCAGCGTGTTCACATCCGGCGCGTTGGGCGGACGGATGAGACCGCCGAGGAAGGCCTGCAGCGCGCGCTCGTCATAGGTCAGCGGCACGTTTTGACGGCCGTCCTCGTTGGTGTAGCTCACGCCTGCAAAGCCGCGGATGCGGCCGCCGGCATCATAGTTGAGACGGAATTCCTGGCTGAACTGGTCGCC
>JAIXVM010000002.1 GCA_027482995.1 Hyphomonadaceae bacterium
GGCCTCGAACGCTCGCTCGAGGAATACCGCTCCCATCACATGGGCGCCGACATCGAGTTCGCCAAAGCTGTCGAAACAACAATTGTCGACCGGAAAGTCTATGAAGGCGAAGGCCTCGTGACCATCATGACCGAAGCCGTATCCAAGGGCACATTCCGGGACAAACCCGTCAACAGCCGCCTCCTGGAGACCGTGGTCCTTCAAGAGTTCGGCGGCGCCTGGAAAATCGTACACATCCACTGGTCGTCAGAGAGCCTCGCAAAAAACGACGAGCACTGAGCTTTGAACGGGTAACCAAAACCTGAGCCAGGCGTTATCGGGGAGCGGGCCGATAATCTGATATTGAAGATTCGCGCAGGTCTTATGATACCC
Source organism: Hyphomonadaceae bacterium (assembly GCA_027482995.1). Classification (GTDB taxonomy): domain Bacteria; phylum Pseudomonadota; class Alphaproteobacteria; order Caulobacterales; family Hyphomonadaceae; genus Hyphomonas. The sequence goes on from JAIXVM010000002.1 coordinate 373, forward strand.
CCATGGGGTAATTGACGCATACGGTGTGGGGGTATAAGAAGCTAGAAATTCAATGAATGCGGAGCCAGGTATGTCTTCCACCAAAGACGAGATTGCAGTGGTCAGTCCAGCGGCACGCGATCCCGTTTGCGGAATGACGCCGAACGCAATCACCCTGCACCGAATTCTGCACCAGGGCGCCGAAGTCCTGTTCTGCAGCGCGGGTTGCAAATCAAAGTTTGAGGCCAATCCATCCGCCTACACGGCGCGCGCAGGTATCGCAGGTACTCACGAAGCGGACACACTAGACCATTCAGGCCACGAAACAGGCCGCCATGACCACGCCAGCGCGTCCTCTCCAACTACGGCCGCTCCGGGCAGCCAGTGGACCTGTCCCATGCACCCCGAGATCGTGCGGGACGGCCCCGGCGCTTGCCCGATCTGCGGCATGGCGCTTGAACCCATGACCCCTGGTGCAGGCGACGAGCCAAATCCGGAGTTGCAATACATGCAACGCCGGTTCCTCGTCGGCGTCATTCTCTCGCTTCCCTTGCTGGTGATCGAGATGGGCGGGCATTTCTTCGGCATCGCCAAGCTCATTCCGCCTGCCCTGAACCCCTGGGTCCAGATGGCGCTGTCTACGCCGGTGGTTCTGTGGGCGGGCTGGCCCTTCTTTCAACGCGGCGCCGCATCGGTCGTCAACCGCAGCCTCAACATGTTCTCGCTGATCGCGCTCGGCACGGGCGTCGCGTGGCTTTACAGCATGGTCGCAACTCTAGCCCCATCGCTGTTTCCGCCAGAGCTGCGCAAGGAGCATGGCACTGTCGCAGTGTATTTTGAGGCGGCCGCCGTCATTACGACGCTTGTGCTGCTCGGGCAGGTACTTGAGCTTAGGGCCCGCGAGCGCACGGGCGGCGCCATCCGTGCACTGCTGGACCTCGCGCCGAAGACGGCACGGCGCATCAAAGCCGACGGGAGCGACGAGGAAGTTCCGCTGGCCGACATCGTTCAAGGTGACAAGCTCCGCGTGCGGCCAGGCGAAAAAGTCCCGACGGATGGTATCGTGATCGACGGACGCTCATCGATTGACGAATCCATGGTCACCGGCGAGTCGATGCCCGTCACGAAGTCGGCCGGAGACCACCTGATCGGGGCGACGCTCAACCAGACCGGCGCCCTTGTCATGCAGGCAGAGCGCGTCGGCAGCGAAACCATGCTGTCCCAGATCGTGCATCTTGTTGCGAACGCGCAGCGCAGCCGCGCTCCCATCCAGCGGCTCGCAGACCAGGCGGCCGGCTGGTTCGTTCCGGCGGTGATCGCCGTTGCCGTGGCAGCGTTCCTTGGCTGGCTGATGTTCGGTCCGGCACCCGCCTTCACTTACGGTTTGATTGCAGCCGTCTCTGTGCTGATCATTGCCTGCCCCTGTGCACTCGGCCTCGCAACGCCCATGTCGATCATGACCGGCGTCGGCCTTGGCGCGCGCTCTGGCGTGCTGATCAGGAACGCCGAGGCGCTCGAGCGAATGGAAAAAGTCGACACGCTGCTGATCGACAAGACCGGCACACTCACGCAGGGCAAGCCCGCCGTCACCGGCATCGTCGTTGGCACCGGCACGGACGAGACCGAGGCGCTCCGGCTTGCAGCGAGCCTGGAAAGCCGCAGTGAGCACCCGCTGGCGCTGGCGATCGTTGCCGCTGCTCGCGAACGAGGCCTCACGCTTTCAGAGCCTGCCGGCTTTGACTCGCCCACCGGCAAGGGCGTTACAGGCTCCGTTGACGGACAGACGATTGCGCTCGGTGCGGAACGCTTCCTGGCAGAACTCAATGTCGACACGGGCGCGCTTCAGCCTGAAGCGGAATCTTTCCGGTGCGACGGCGCCACGGCGATTTTCCTCGCGGTCAACGGAAAGGCGCAGGCGATCTTTGCCATAGCCGACCCCGTCAAGGCATCCACCGCAGACGCGCTGGCCGCCCTCCGCGCCGCCGGTATTCACATCCTTATGGCGACAGGCGACAACCAGACGACCGCCGACGCCATCGCACGGCGTCTTCAGATCGACGCCGTCGAGGCCGAGGTCCTGCCCTCTCACAAGGCTGACATCGTCAAACGCCTGAAGGCCGAGGGCCGCGTTGTCGCCATGGCCGGGGACGGCGTAAATGATGCGCCTGCGCTTGCCGAAGCCGATGTCGGTATCGCCATGGGGACCGGCACCGACGTTGCCATCGAGAGCGCAGGGATAACCCTGTTGAAAGGCGATCTCACAGGTATCGTGCGTGCCCGGACGATCTCCATCGCAACGATGCGCAACATCCGGCAGAACCTGTTTTTTGCGTTCGCGTACAACGCCGCCGGCATTCCAATCGCGGCCGGTGTCCTCTACCCGCTGACCGGCTCGCTTCTGTCGCCCATGATTGCCGCAGCCGCCATGGCGCTTTCGTCTGTTTCCGTCATCGTCAATTCGCTCAGGCTCGGCAGGTTAAAGAGTTGATTGTGCCGTCTTTTTTTAACGGCTGGGTCACGGGCGCGTGATTTGGCCGATCTTACTGGCAGGACTATCGCTGGTGTTCTGAACTCTGGGATGTTGGTACAAGTTGAAGGAAGCCGTTGAGATGGCGCAGAGCGGCGACAATTTCGGCAGCTCCGGCAATCGGGATGAACGACGAACCGATTGTGGATGCGCCTCAACCGCCGACCTGAATCGCGACTGTTTCTGCATCACTCTGGACCGGACCGCGCTCAGCGCTGCGATGCAGCGCGACGCTGGAGATGCGGAGTTCTTCGCCGAGCAGATCGAAACGCGCCCTCATCTTTTTTCCAATGCGCCTGTGTTCCTGCCGAAACGCGATGAGGCGGCCATGCACGCCATTGTCACCGCCGCGGAAGCGGTGACTGCGCTTGAGGGCTATCGCAGCGCGGCAGCGGCCTGGACATCCCAAGTCGCGCGCCATGATTTCGGGCCGCGCGGCGTATTCATGGGCTATGACTTTCACCTCGGTGACGACGGCCCAAAGCTCATAGAGATCAACACGAATGCTGGCGGCGCATTTCTCAACGCCTACCTTGCCAGGTCCCAGATCGCCTGTTGCGAAGCTGTAGGCGATGCTTTGCCACGCAGCCAAATCGATACGTTTGACGACGCCGTCATTGCGATGTTCGAAGCTGAATGGCGGCTTCAGGGACGCACCGGACGTCTCAAACGAATTGCCGTCGTCGACAGCGCGCCGCAGGAACAATATCTCTTTCCGGAATTCGTCCTCGCTCAAAGACTGTTTACCCGGCACGGCATAGACGCAGTCATCGCCGACCCAAAGTCGCTGATCTATGAGGGCGGGCGTTTGCTGCACGGCGGCGCACCGATTGATCTCGTGTACAATCGTCTCGTCGATTTTGCCTTGGAAGAGCCTGTTCACGCGGGGCTACGTGCCGCCTATGAAGACGGCGCCGTCGTGGTCACGCCAAATCCGCATCATCACGCCTTGCTCGCCGACAAGCGCAACCTCATTATGCTCTCTGATCAAAACCTGCTGCGCGCCTGGGGCATTCCGGAAACCCATCTGCAAGCGCTCGCCGGCCTGCCACATACGGTCCGTGTCACCGGTGAGAACGCGCCGTCCCTCTGGCAGGCGCGCAAGCAGCTTTTCTTCAAGCCTGTTTCCGGCCATGGCGGCAAGGCCGTTTATCGTGGCGACAAACTGACCAAGGCCGTTTGGGCCGCGATCCTCGCAGCCGACTACGTCGCGCAGGATTTTGCGCCGCCCAGCGAGCGCACCATAATGCTGGACGCAGCGCCAATACAACGAAAGCTGGACGTCAGGCTCTACACCTATGCGGGCGACGTTCTGCTTGCAGCAGCGCGACTCTATCAAGGACAGACCACCAATTTCAGGACGCCGGGCGGCGGGTTTGCTCCGGTTTTTTTCGTCTGAAGACTGGCGCGCGCCAATGCAACGGGCCGCAGCACTCACGTTCGCTATAGATTGAGAAACGGCGTCGCACGGAACACCTGCGTCCGCCCGACGCAGATGCGTGATGAAACTTCCGGGCTCCGGCGACGTTAAAGGTTAGTGCTTGGAGCACCAAGCGTCCGGAGAATTAAGCCATGAACCGACTGTTGCCTTTAGTCCTGCTTTCCGCCTTTGCCTTGCCGGCATGCTCGCCGGCACACGATGGCCGGATGAACGGCGGGAATATGAACATGTCGATGCCTGCCGACGGAGATTCCGACGCGACGCGCGGGTACAAGTTGTCGATGACCAAAATGATGGACGACATGCCGACATTTACCGGAAACGCCGATACCGACTTCATTAAGCAGATGCGCGGACATCATCAGGCGGCGATCTCCATGGCCGAAGTGGAGCTTGCCAACGGCGCGGATCCGGAAGCAAAAAAGCTGGCTGAAGACATAATCGTCGCTCAGCGCGCCGAGATCGAACTGATCGACGCATGGCTTTCCAAGAATGGCGAATAGACAATTGCGACGTGCGCCCGCAAGGCGTTTCGGCCATGGATAAACGGACCCGGCGACTTAGCCCGAGACCATAGTCGCCCGTTGGCCTTCATGAACGTCGAGATTTTGAACGTCTGGCGCGCGTATGATTAGGACAAACGCACTCTAAGTGAAACGCCAGCAAGTCGGAAAGAACTCCAGCGGCAGTTTAGGGCCAAGTCGCCTCCGATCGCCATCCGCGGTGATCGGCAAGGTCAATCCATTCGTGTCATTCGAGAGCCTCACCGGTTTCAGGCCGGACATCGCCGAAGGCGGTCACTCTTCCAACTTCCGTTTCGTCGCTTGCTCGCCGGTTTCATCGTAGGCCACTGCGAAGTCCACGTTCCGGCCTCCAACAGCTTGGCCGATGTTGTCGCAGACGTAGAGCGCTTCTGCGAGAGTCTCGACATCGAGCCGACACGTTGGGCGCTCATCGAAGTCGATGTGATAGGCGCAGACACGATACTTGCCGGCCGGCGCAATGATCGGGCCGGGCGGCGTTCGATCAAATGTGA
>JAIXVM010000116.1 GCA_027482995.1 Hyphomonadaceae bacterium
AACCGGCGCTTCCCTCGGAGGCAAGATCACCGTCTGCACCACCGCCGCGCAGGGTGACCGCGACCGTTGCCGGGCCGGCCCACGGCGGCGTCACGCACCTCAGCTCACTAGGCGACACAAATGCCGCAGGGACGCACTCGCTGCCGCCCTTACGGCCGGTACCGCCGGTGGTGCCTTCAAAGCAGCACGCCAGCTCCGGCCCCGGCCGGCGCAGCAGCGCGGCGGCCCCCTCATGCGCCGTCTTCAGCGGGATGGACGCAGCCGCCTCGGCCACCATCCGTACACAGCGGTACGCCACCGCATTGCGCAGGTATCCGTCGCGGATCAGCGCCTGCGCATCCCGCGCGCCCCAATGGGCAGCCCGCGGCTCGCTCAGCAGCGCCACCGGCCAGGCGGTCTTCGTCTCCTGTGGAGGGCGCGTGAAAGGCCATGTCCATTTCATGTGAGGTCCCGTTTGCTCCGGCTGTCTCGATGGCCGTGAAGCTAACCCCGCCGGGGACCCTGCCGGATTGGAACGCCCCGGTTTCGGGCGTTTATTTTGCGGTGCGTTGAATCAACGACGATTTTTTCTTCGCCATCTGCGAGATTTCGTAGGCATAAGTGTTTTCTTGTGCGCCCAAATCTGCCATCACCCGGGGGCAAGAACGGTCAAGACCGAAAGAGAGAAACTCCATGTCGGCCCGCGTTATTTCAATTGCCAACTCCAAGGGCGGGGTCGGCAAGACCACAACATGTGTAAGCCTGTCCGAGGCCTTCGCAGCCTCCGGCATGCGCACTTTGCTCATCGACCTCGACACCCAGGCCAACGCCTCGCTGCTGGTCTTCGGCCATGCCGGCGACGAGCACCTGTTCCGGGCGATCAACGATTACGCCACCATCTCCGACTGGCTTCTGGAAAACTTCTCCGGTGGCGAGCAGCGCCGCCTCTCGGAATTCATCGTCACCAATGCGAGTGACGTGACCTTCAAGGGCAAGCCCCTCGCGCTGGACCTGATCCCCTCCTCGCCGCGCCTTCGCAAGACAGAGCGCGAGCTGATCTTCGATCTGACGAAGAAGGGCTACTCGATGGAGGCCCTCCAGAACCAGGTCGGCAAACGATTGCGGGATGACCTGAACTTGCTGAAAACGCAGTATGACGTGATCCTGTTCGACTGCCCGCCCGGCATCTCGGTGATGACCGAAACCGTCCTCGCCGCCAGCCACCTCATCATCGTGCCCACCATCCCGGACTTCATGTCCACGCTGGGTCTCGACCTCTTCACGGGCGACATCATGAAGAACCTCCGCGGCAGGGATATCGCGACCCTCCCTGTCGTGCTCGCCACCCGCTATGACGCGACCGCCCACCAGCAGGTCGTCCTCGGCGCCATGCGCGATGCCTCGAACGCCAAGGAAACCGAGTTCGCGATGTTCAAGACCGTCATTCCGCTGAAGACGGGCTTTGCCACCAACCCGATCGAACTCGGCCCGGACCCCACCCTGCAAGCCAAATGGCCGGGCGAAGCGCTGAACATTGTCGAGCAGCTGCTCGGTGAAGTACGGGAGAAACTCGCATGAGTTTTGCCGGCGGCTCACCCGGCCTGAACGCGGTTCAGGCCCTCATCGACGCGCAGGGCACCTTCCCGGCCATCGCAGACAAGGACTGGGCGACGGCCGCTGCTCTGATCGTCAAGAAGCTGCTGACCTCGGCCGGCCAGACCGCCGAAAGCCTGATCGCGCTGCGCAGCGCGGTTGGCGCGTCGATCTTCGACACCCAGCTGAAAACCCTGTCGCACCATCAGGCCAAGCAACTCGCCCGGCGTCTCGACAAGGCCGTCCCGGACCTTGAAGTCTCGACCGCCCGCGCCGCCATCGCCCATATCCTGACCCTGCTCGTTCCGGCCATCCCGGAACCTGCCGCGATTGATCCGGTCACGGATCACATCACGGCCGAGCCTGAAGCCGTCACCGAGCCCGCGCCTGAACCGGAAACCGCCGCTGCCGACACGACCGGCGACGGCGACACCCCGCCCTCGCCCCCGGCCGCCCCCAACCCCTACTTCGGCCGCAAATCCTTCCGCACGGGCTGACCCGGTCACCGCGCGCGACAGCGTCACCCTCGATGGCCAAAGGCCATCTGAGGACCCATCTCCGGCGTTCTCCTGGTCACATCAACATCGTGTAGGGCGGGATTGATCCCGCCACTCCGGACACCGGTAAACAATGGCGAGATAAATCCCGCCCTAAGCCTTAATCAGCTTCGCCCGCAGCTCGGCCTGCAGCGCGCCGTCCACCCGCAGCACATCCACCAGGTACGCATCCACCGATCCCGCCTTCGCATTGATCGTGCTGAACGCCCGGTCGAAATACTTCAGGTGCACGCCCATGAACGGCCGGTACACTTCATCCGGGTACGACTTGCCGATCATCTGGTTAAAATACGCCGCCGCTTCTGGCAGCCGCTGGTTCACGCCTACCGCTTCATTCGTCAGCTCATAGTCTGCGCGAATATCCGCATCGCTGACGCCCAGCACATGATGCGTCAGCGCGCACAGGATGCCCGTGCGGTCCTTGCCCGCCGCACAGTTGACCAGGCCCGCCGCCTCGCCCGGCGCCTCGGCCAGCTTTACGAACCAGTCCCGGAACAGCGCCTGATGGTGCGCCTTGAACGGCGCCTTCTCGTAATACTCTTCCATCCAGGAATCGGCGGCATCGGCGTCCACGCTGACCTGTGTCAGGAAGCGCATGTGCGGCGCCTCGGTCTCGCGCCCGCCATCATGGGTGATCACCACCGGCGGATTGAACCGGCTCTTCTGCTTGTCGCGCTCGTCCGGCCGGCGCAGGTCCGCCTGCACATGGATGCCGAGCGCATCCATCTTGGCCAGCTCATCGTCGCTCGCCTCGGCATGGTGGCCGGACCGGTAGAGCCGCCCCATCCGCACCTTGCCGCCAAACCGGCTCTCATACCCCCCGAAATCCCGGAAGTTGCGGATGGTCTCGAAAGCGAGCAGGCGCGGGCGTGTCTGTGTCATCCCTCGGACCTAATTCGCACCCGCGCGCCCGTCCAGTGACAAACCTGTGTCACGCAGGGGCAACCTTGCTCACACCGGCTGCGCCACGAACACCGGCGTCGTGTACTCGTTCACCAGGAACTTGTTCTCCAGCAGCACGCCGAACGAGGTGCGCATGTCGAACGTGCCGTTCGCCGCCAGTCCCTTCACCGCGCTGCCATGATTGGTGATCAGCTGTGCCTGCAGGTCCGTCACGCGCTGGCCCGAGCTTCCAAATCGCAGCGGGCTATACCCCGCCTCGAAATCCGCCCCGCCATGATACGCCAGCGCCGCCTCGAGCCCGGTCAGCAGCATGTACTGGTAATTCGTCTGCGCCGTCGCGGGCGGCGCCGCGCCCGTCTCGTCCACCGTGCCCGCAAACCGGCGGAACGCGTCCCATGCGCCCTTGGTCTTCAGCCGCTCCGGCTTGATGTAAGTCCCGTGCACCACCTGGCACCCGGCTGAGTCGAAGATGTCCGACAGCCCCGCCGCATGGATGTTGTGCGCCGCCCCACGCGTCCACGCCGTCGTCGGCAGGTACGGATCATAGGTCAACTCCGCCGCCGTCCGAAGCACCGCATACGCATCATTCATCCGCAGCGCGCCGCGCTGGATGCTCTTCGGCTTGCTCGCCTTGTGGTCGCCGCGCACATACCGGTAGAGACCTGTCGGCAACAGGCTCGTTCCGTTGCCCTGCTCGGCAAGGCTTGCGTACATGTTGTGCGCCGCCGGCACCGTGGACGACCGGAACAGCGCAATCTGCCCATCCGCCGGCCGCCACAACCCGACAAGGCATTTCGGCGCCAGGTGTGTCGGCGTCTCGACCACCAACGCATGTTCCGCCGCCCAGCCCGCCTCCTCGCCACCAGCCACCATCCGGCACCCGCGCAGCCCGAACACCACGACCGGACCCGCCGCGTTGATCGCAAACGCATTGCGCCCCGCCAGTTTCGCCAGAAGATCAGGCGACAGAGTAAATTCCGGCGCCGCCAGCGCGTAACCCGCGAGGTGAATGTAATCCGGCGCCTTGTTCAACGCGGGCCACACCGGCACCGGCCGGTCCGGCGTCGGCACATCCCAATACTTGCGCGCCGCAAACGCTGCCCGCAAATTGGCCGTCAACGGTGGCACGGGAAACGCCGTGGACATCGAATTCGGCGTCAGCACCGACTTTGTGCTGAACTTCGTCCCCTCCGCCAGAACCGTCTCGATCTCGGTGATCCCCAGCGCGGCAAGCTCTTCGATTTCCAGCAGCGCCGTCTCTTCCAGCTCCTCCGCCGTCAGCGCGTCCGGATCGACCGGCGGCGCCGCCGCCACCTCGGGCGCAGCCTCAACCGGCGCGTCGGACACACCCGCCTGCCCGCACGCGCCAAGTCCGGCGACAGCCGCCGACATCATCAGGAAATCCCGCCGCTTCATGAACCCCTCCCAAGGCCTGTAGGTCCCGGCCGAACGTCACCTGTCAGGACCGATTTCGGAAACGGTACAATGCCTCAACGTCTGATTTCCGCAAGCCGACCTTCCAGCCGAAACTGTCTGAGGGTTGCGATTGATTCCGCGACCGCAATCTGAAACATTGCTTTCGTGGAGGGAACCGCGATGCAGCGCATTCTGCTATGCCTGTTCGCCTGTCTGGCCGTCGCCTTTGCCGCCGAAGCTCGCGACCGCCGCGCCTTCGTCGTGGGCGTCGAATCCTATGCCGAACTCCCCACGCTCGACACCACCGTCCGTGACGCCCGCGCCCTTGAAGCTGTGCTGCGCAGCGACCTTGGCTTCGATCACGTCACGTACGATCCCGGCACGTCCCTGCTTGATTTCAAGCTCGCCTTCGGCGCCTTCATCGAATCCATCGAACCCGGCGACGATGTCGTCTTCTACTTCTCGGGCCATGGCTGGTCAGACGGTTTCGAAAACTATCTCGCCTTCGGCGATGCCCGCAAAAGCGCCCCTCAGGCCACGCTCCGTCTCACAACGCTGAACCTCACCAAGGAGGTTCTGGACATGATCGCCGGACAAGAGCCGGGCGCACTTGTCCTGATCATCGACGCCTGCCGCAACAACCCGTTTTCGGGCGTCACCAAAAGCCTGACCAAAGGCCTCGTCCGAATCCCGGAACGCGAAGGCACGCTGATCGCCTTCGCCGCCGGCCAGGGCCAGGAAGCCCTCGCCCGACTGCCCGGCGAGGAAGGACCGCAGCTCTCGCTGTTCTCCCGCGAACTGCTGCCGCGTCTCAAGGATGCCCGCAAGCCGCTCGCCCGGATCCTTGAAGACACCCGCAAGAGCGTGCAGTCCATCGCGTCGGCCGTCCCGCATGAGCAGCGCCCCGCCGTCTATTCCGAACTGCCGCTCGACTACTGCTTCTCGCGCAACTGCGTTTCGGCCTTCGACGAGGAAGACACCTACTGGTTGCAGGTTTCCGCTGCCAATGAAACCGTTGCCGCCTGCGCGGGATACGCCCGCTACCTCGAACGCTACCCCCAGGGCAAATATGCCGGCCGCGCCCTGCTTGAGTCGAAACAGCCCGCCTGCACGAACGATCCCGCCAGCGAATTCATCCCCGACGCGCCGAACGCGGCCTGCACGGCTTTGCAAGCGGTCGTGTATTTTGATTTCGACCGGACAAACCTCAATGCGTCATCGCTGGACGTGCTTGACGCTCTCCTGCGTCCAGATCCGGCCTGCCGCGTCGAGGCCATCACGATTTCGGGCCACGATGCCTCGGCCTACGTGATCGAAGACGTCGCCGCTTCGCCTTCCTATTCGATGGCCGTTTCCCAACGCCGCGCGTCCACGGTCCGCGATTATCTCGTTTCGCAAGGCGCCGATGCCAGCCGGATCATCACCGAAGCCTTTGGCGCGGCGAAACTCGCGGTCAATGTGCAGGGCAAGGAACCGCTCAATCGCCGCGTCGAGATCACGGTGCTCCGCCAAACCTTCCAGCAGTAGAGTTCAACGCGTACCCAGCGAAAAGACCGAAACGATGCCCACGCTCCGACTTGCCGCCCTCATCGCCTGCCTCGCGGCATCAATATGGCTCGCCCCCGCCGCTGAAGCCCGCGAACGCCGCGCTTTCATCGTGGGGGTGCAGGACTATGCCGAGCTGACCGACCTTACACGCACACAGGCCGACGCTGATGGTTACGCAGCCGCGTTCGGCGACAATCTGGACTTCGAGGTGACCCGTGTTCCCGGCGATCCTTCGACCGACGCGTTCGAAACCGCCTTCGTCACATTTCTGGATTCCATCGCGCCGGGTGATCAGGTCGTGTTCGTGTTCTCAGGCCATGGCTGGTCGAACGGAACGGAAAACTATCTCGCCTTTGCGGATGCTCCGAAGCAAGCGCCGGAGTCGCTGCTAAAGAAGAAGACGGTCCCCGTGACCGCGGAAATCCTGGAAGAAATCCGTAAGCGCAATCCATCACTCGTCATCGCCATTTTCGACGCCTGCCGCGACAACCCCTTCGATGCCGGCACCATGGCTGGTTTCGATAAAGGCCTCGCCCGCGTAGATGCGATCGACGGGATGATCATCATTAATTCCGCCGGGCCGAACCAGAAAGCGCTCGACCGTCTCAGCAACAGAGACCCCTCGCCCTATTCGGTCTTCACGCGCACGCTTCTGCCCAAGCTGCAGGACCCTGATCTCCCGCTTTACCCAGCTTTCGATGCCGCCCGCGAGGAAGTGCAGCTGCTCGCCGCATCCGTGCCTCATCCCCAGCGCCCCATGATCACGTCGGACGTCTCAATGCACTTCTGCTTCTCCGGCAATTGCAAGACGGGCTCGGCCGCTCCTGCACTTGATCCGGATACGGCCTTGTTCGTGCAGGTGACCAAAGGCACGAAGGGCCGTGATCCTTGCACGGGATACCAGGGCTATCTCGATGCCCATCCCGGCGGCCAGTTCGTCGACCGCGTGCAGAAGCTCTTCGCCCTGTCCTGCGCCGGCCCCCAGCCTGTCGGCGCGCCGGTCGCCGCGCGGACCGTCACCGAGATCGCCGCCGAAGAGGCGGTTGCCGCCATCAACGATTTCGACACGTTCCAGGACTGTGACGATTGCCCGAAAATGGTGGCCCTGCCCTTCGGCAAATTCCAGATGGGTTCAGCCCCTTACGAACACGATCCGAAGGAAGACCCCGGCTACCCGCTCCATGAAGTCACCCTCGGCCGCTTCGCCATCGGCATTACGGAAATCACGTTTGCCCAATACCAGTTTTGCCAGATGGAAGGTGGTTGCACCGAGCGCGCGATCAACGACCGCGGTTATGGAAAAGGCAACCGACCGGTCATGAACGTCACGTGGCAGGAGGCAAAGGAATACACTGAATGGCTAACCCGCATGTCGGGAACTCATACCTATCGTCTGCCCACGGAGGCGGAATGGGAATACGCCGCGCGTGGCGGCCGGGCCGGTATGACCTACTACTGGGAAGGCTCCGAAATCGAGGCCTGCAAGCACGGCAACCTGCTCGATCTGTCCAGCAAGGCGAAATACGAATGGCGCGCCGAAGCCATCCAGTGTGACGATGGCCAACCCGCCACCGCCCCGGTCGGCAGCTACACCCCCAACCCCTGGGGCCTTTACGACATGTTCGGCAACATGTCGGAATGGGTCGAGGATTGCTACATCGCCGGATATGAAGGTGCGCCAACGGATGGTTCGGCCCGGCAGGCGCCGGATTGCAAGGCGCGCGGCGTGCGCGGTGGCTCCTGGAACGGCCGCAACGAATGGGCGCGCATCGCAATCCGCGACAGCGATCGGCCGGACTATCCGGCCTCCAACATGGGCTTCCGCGTCGTCGCCGAGCTCAAGTAAAGATGCCGCTCAGCCCCAGCCTGTAGCCCTCGGCCCGGGTCAGGATACCGTCCGCCCCGCCCGTCAGCGCGAGCTGGTGCGCGAAGATCAGCTGCCTCTGCGTCGCCGCATCAAACAGGCCGCTCGCCGGCAAGGCCGGCTCCCCGCCCCCCCGCGACCGGTTCAGCTGCGCCTGCAGCCGCGCCACCTCCGCCCCGCTGGATCCTCGCCGCAGCCGCCGCGCCGCCGGATCACGCGCCCGCGCCACATTCTCCGCTGCCATGCGCAGCTCCCGCCCGCTCACCAACACATAGTCGAACACGCCCCGGCCCGCGGCGAGATCATCCAGCGTCTCGTTGAACGGCGGCGCGCAAGATGGCGTCGCATCGTCCGTGGACTGCACACATTCGGTCTGCCCCTGAATCTCCCGCGAGATACCCGGCGCCGCGCTCAGCCCCGCCGCCATCCGGAACGCCCGCCAGTTGCCCTCCGGCGTTGTCCGGTCGGCCGAATAGCCACCCGGCACCACCTGGCACCCGGCCGCAACATACCGGATCTCGCCGTCCGCCATCGCCGCATGGATATTCTCGCCCAGCTCCGGCCTTTCGAAAGCCCAGGCCCCGTCCCGCCGCACCGACAGCTCGCCGCCATCCAGCGTGCGCACCACCGCCATCGCGCTTGCCTGCCGGAACGCGCCCGGCTGCACCTCGGCCCGCCAGTTGCGGTGCGAACCGACCTTGTACTTGTACACCCCGCTCGCCGCCTGGTTGCAGACCGTCCGTGCCCGGTCCAACTGCCCGCGCAGCACCCGCCGCCGCTGGTCATGCAGGTAGGAGACATGCGGAACGGTCGAGGCGGGCGACGCCCAGAACCCCTCGCCGCGCACCCATACACCGATCACACACCGGAAATCCTCATGATCGATCGCCGCTTCCGCCAGCCTCAGCGCCGGCGCCGTCCGTCCCAGTGGATCACTCGCCCCCTCCACCAACCTGCAGCCTCGCAGGCCAAACAGCACCCGCGCGCTTAGCCGCCCCGCGTCTACCGCTGACGCCTCCAGCATCCGCATGAACGCCGCCTCGTCCACGTCAAATTCCCGCGCGCTGAAGCCGTCGAGAAGCTGCGCAAAATCGATCGACATGGCATCTGGTACCGCCGCGGCCACAGGGCGCTCATCCGCCGTCAATCGCCGCCACGCTGGCTGCGCCTGCGCTGCCATCGGCACGGCCAGCCCGGCGATCGCCGCCGCTTGCCCGAGCACTTGCCTGCGTGAAAACCGGACCACCCACGCCCCCCCCGTCATCGTCCCGAGCGGTCTACGCCGCCTTGACGCTTACTATCCAGTAATTCACTCTGAAAGTGCATTTGCAAGGGAGGACGCGGTGCAAATTTCCAAAGTCTTGAGCCGGGTTTTGCCCCTCGCCGCCGCGATCATGTTCGCGCCCCTCGCAACCGCGCAATCCGACCAGGTCTG
>JAIXVM010000128.1 GCA_027482995.1 Hyphomonadaceae bacterium
CGAAGAAGCTGCAGCCAGTTTAGCCTATGGTAATAGGGGCCTGAGAAGGCTGGGTTCATCGCCTCGGGTGTGCGTTGAACCAAGGTTCGAGGCGGGCGAGGGCTTCCTTTGTTTCTGTCGTAGAAAGCGCGAATGAGAAGCGCATGAAACGGTGGCCTTCCACGGGGTCGAAATCGACGCCAGGGGCGGTGGCGACGCCGGTTTCCTCCAGGAGCTTGAGGCAGAAGGCGAGGCTATCGTCCGTGTACCGCGAGATGTCGGCGTAGATGTAGAACGCGCCGTCCGGCGGGGCGATGCGCTCGAGACCGAGGCGCGGCAGGGCGTCCAGCAGCAGCGCGCGGTTGGCGCGGTAGACGGCGACGTTCGCTTCGAGCTCATCGCGGCTGTCCATCGCAATGAGGCCGGCATGCTGGGCGAGCGAGGGCGCCGTGAGGAACAGGTTCCCGATATAGGCGGCCGTGCGGGCGGCGTTTTCTTCGGGCGAGACGAGCCAGCCGAGACGCCAGCCCGCCATCGAGAAGTATTTCGAGAAACTGTTGACGATGTAGGCCGAGGGATCGAACTCCAGCAGGGAGTGGACCTTCGGGCCGTAGCTTAGCCCGTGATAGATTTCGTCAGAGATGATCCTTGCACCGATCTTCCGCGCCGTTTCCACGATGGCGGCGAGTTCGGCGACGCCGATGATCGTGCCTGTGGGGTTGGCCGGGCTCGCAAGGATGATGCCTTGCGGGGGCGGGTCCAGCGCGGCGAGGGCGGCGGCGGTCAGCTGGTATCGTTCGGCTTCGCCGCACGGAATTTCCACCGGCACCATGTTCAGGGCACGGATCGTATTGCGGTAAGCGACATAGCCCGGGCGCGCGAGAGCGATGCGGTCACCCGGATTGAAAGCGCCCGAGAGGGCGAGGACCAGCGCGGGCGAGGCCCCGCAGGTGATCGCTATCCGGTCGATGGGAACCTCGACGCCGTAGCTGTCCCAATAGTGGCGTGCGATGCGGGCCTTGAGCGGCACGCTCTCCCAATACCCCATCGCTTCGGTGTCCAGGATGGTGTGCGCGCCCGCAATGGCGGCCGAGGGCGCGCCGGTTGACGGCTGGCCGAACTCCATATGGAAGATGCGGCGGCCCTCCGCCTTCATCTCATGCGCACGCCGGCTGATCGCGATCGCCTGGAAGGGCGAAATGTCCTGTCCCATCGGCCTATTGCGCCACGACCGAGGGCAGCCAGGTTGCCAGTGATGGCACCGCTGCGACGAGTGCGAGCAGGAGCAATTGGAGACCGATGAAGGGCACGGCGCCAGCCCAGATCTGCATGGTGGTGACTTCCGGCGGCGCCGCGCCGCGCAGATAGAACAGGGCGAAGCCGAATGGGGGCGTGAGGAAACTGGTCTGCAGGTTCACGGCCATCAGGATCGCCAGCCAGACGGGGTCGCACCCGAGCAGGATCAGCGGCGGCGCAACCAGCGGCACGACAACGAAGATGATCTCGACGAAATCGAGGAAGAAGCCGAGGATGAACATGACCAGCATGGTCATGGCGAGAGCGCCCCACATGCCGCCCGGCACATTGTGGAGAATGTCCGCCACCAGATCATCGCCGCCGAAGCCGCGGAAGACGAGGCTGAACAGCGAGGCGCCGATCAGGATGAGGAACACCATCGAGGTAATGTGCGCGGAGCTTTTGAGCGCAGGTTTCAGTTCGGCGGCGCGGCGCAGGACGAGGAGGCCGGCGACGAGGGATGCTAGCAGCACGAGGCAGGCGAGCGCGGTGGCCCCCATCGCCGCCGCCGCGAGGCCGGAATGGGCAATGTCGCCGACGCGCAGGTCGAGTACGTTGCGCAGGATCAGGATGACAGGAAGACTGGCGATGCCGGCCAGCAACATGGGACCGAGACGGCTGCCCGTGTCGCGCGCGAGGCGCAGGCCCGCGAGCAGCACAGCGCCGCCCGCGCCGATGGCGGATGCTTCCGTGGGCGGCGCAACGCCGCCGAGGATTGAGCCGAGCACGGCAAAAATCAGCGCGAGCGGTGCGCCGAGGCCCAGGGCAACGTCGTTGAAGGTCAGCGGCGCGGTGCCGTCCTCGAGCTTTGCAGCGGGGGCGGCGGACGGGCGGACAATGGCCACGATCGCGACGAAGATGAGATAGAGCGCGACGAGCAGGAGGCCGGGGATTAGCGCGCCGGCGAAAAGATCACCGACCGAGACGACGGCGGAGCCAGCCCCCTGCGCGAGGTTGGCCTGGCTTGCGGCGTTCGAGATGGCATCGGCGAGGAGGATCAGGATGATAGAGGGCGGAATGATCTGGCCGAGGGTACCGGAGGCGGCGATCGTGCCGGTGGCAAGGCGCACGTCATAGCCCTGACGCAGCATGGTGGGCAGCGCGATCAGCGTCATTGAGATCACTGTTGCGCCGACGATGCCGGTCGAGGCCGCGAGCAGCATGCCGACAAGGATGACCGCGAAGCCAAGTCCGCCGCGCACACCGGCGAGCAGGCGGGCGGCGATGTTCAACAGGTCTTCGGCGACGCGGGAGCGTTCAAGAATGACGCCCATGAGCACGAAGAGCGGAACCGCGATAAGTGTCTGGCTCTGCATGATCGAGTTGCCCTCGATCCGGCTTGGGAAAGCCTTCAGGAACGAGTCCGGGAACACGCCGAGCGCGATGCCGATGAGTGCAAACAGAAGCGCGACGCCGCCGAGTGTAAGTGCAACGGGATAGCCTGCGATCAGCGCGGCGACTGCCGACACGAACATCGCGATGGCGAGGACGACTTCAAGCTCCACGTTTGTCTCCGTTCGACAACGGATCAGACGGCTCGGCCGGTGGCAGGCCGCCGGTCAGGCGAAGCGCGGCCTTCAGCGATTCCGACAGGCCCTGCGCCATCAGCAGCACAGCGAACACGGGTACGAGCGTCTTGAAAAGATAGAAGATCGGCAAGCCATCTGACTCGCGGGACCCTTCCAGCAGGAGCCAGGAGCGTGTGAGACCCGCTTCACTCGTCGTGATGATCCGCATGCAGATCGGGAAGAGGAGCAAGTAGGCACCGGCGAGTTCGATCCAGTTGCGGCCGTTCTCCCCGAAGCGCGGGCGAAGGATGTCGATGCGCACGTGTGCGTCGTCGCGCAGGGCGCCGGCGGCCCCGAGCATGAACATGGCGGCGAAGGCGTACATGATCGCTTCGCTGAGCCAGGTGAAGGAGAGGCCGAAAGCGTAGCGCAGAAGTACAACGATCAGCTGGAGGAAGATCAGCGCCACACCGCAGGCCATTGCGATGCCGAGCGCGCCGCCGGACAGGGCATCAAGCAAGGAGATGACACGCTTGGCCAGTCCGTCTGCCAGTTTCGGCAAGACGAGCACGATCAGGGGCAGCGCAAACAGCGGCAGCAACGCAATGCCTGCCCATTTGAGGGCTGTGCCCAATGTCAGGAAGACGTGGGTGTCCATGCGCGCCTCGTCTCCGCTGTCTATTTGCCGAGCGCGCGGAGCGCGTAGTAGCGCCCGTCGGACACGCCGGCCCAGCCGCGCATCAGCTTCAGGGAAGCTTCAAAGCTTTCATAGATACGCTTCTCGATGCCGTCCTTGCCGCTCGCAGCGCGAACATCGAAGGCGGCTTCGGACATGCGTTTCACCACTTCGTCCGGGAACGAACGAAGCTGGGTGCCATGCTCGCGGACGAGAAGGTCGAGGTGGACGGAGTTCTGGTAGGTGAATTCGCCGAGCGCGATGTGATTGCAGGCCGAAGCGGCCGCCTTGAAGATCGCCTGCTCACTGGCGATCAGGTCGTCCCAGACCTTGCGGTTGACGCCGATGGCGAGACTGGCGCCGGGTTCATGGAAACCCGGACCGTAATAGTAGGGCGCCTCGCGGTGGAAGCCGAGGGCATAGTCATTCCACGGACCAACCCATTCGGTCGCGTCGATGGCGCCCGTCTGAAGGGCCTGATAAATCTCGCCGCCGGCCAGCGCGATGGAGGCGCCGCCAAGGGCGCGCAGCACGTCGCCGCCCTGGCCGGGGATGCGCATCCTGAGGCCGACGAAATCATTGAGCCCGGTGATCTCGCGCCGGAACCAGCCGCCCATCTGGTGGCCGGTATTGGCGCCCTGAAGGCTCTTGATGCCGAACTGGCCGGAGAGCTCGTCCCACAAAGCCTGCCCGCCGCCATGGTCGATCCAGCCCATGATTTCCTGCGCCGTCATGCCGAAGGGCACGGCGGTGA
>JAIXVM010000075.1 GCA_027482995.1 Hyphomonadaceae bacterium
GAACGCCGCCGAGATCGAACGCGCGCTCGGCGTGATGCGAGCGGTGTGGGACGACGTAAACGCGATCTTCGACCGGATGCCGGAGCGCTGCGATCCGTACGTGTACTTCCACCGCGTGCGCCCATGGATCCACGGCTGGAAGGACAATCCGGCTCTGGGCGAGGGACTTGTGTACGAGGGCGTAACTGAGACCGGCGGCAAGCCGCAGGCCTTCCGCGGGCAAACCGGCTCGCAATCCTCGATCGTGCCCGCCATGGACGCGCTGCTCGGCATCGGCCATGCGGGCGATCCGTTGCGGTCGTTTCTCGACGAGCTCCACGCCTACCGGCCGCCGCAGCACCGCCGCTTCATCGATGACCTGCGTGCGCAGAGCGTCTTGCGCAGCGTCGTACAGGAACTGCGCAATCCGGCCATCCGTGAGCTGTACAACGACAACATCCGCAAGCTCGCGCGCTTCCGCACGCGCCACCTTGAATACGCCGCGACGTACATCAACCGGCAGGCATCAACGGCCGCAGGAAACGATCCGGACGTCGGCACGGGCGGTACGCCGTTCATGCGTTACCTGAAGAAGCACCGCGACGAAGCCGAGGCGCATCTGCTGTAACCGCGCGTTCAGTCCACGCACAAAACCGGGCTGACGACGCCGCCTTCAACCATCGCATAACACCCGAAGGGGACGTCGGTGACCTGGCAGGTGCCCGTCGCTGTCTTTCCCATGGCTGTTCCGTCGGCTTCGTACCGGCAGGTGCCGATGCAATCGCTTTCGCCGCTGCAGACTTTTCCTGCGTCGGGGTAGGTTTGCAGGCAGTGCTCGCGGCCGAGGAGGCCGGCGCGGCTGATCGATCCGCCGACGGCGTCACAGGCTGCGCGTTCGGCAGCGGTGGCTGTTTCGCCGGCGATGTCAACGCGTTGATAGGCCGGCGCCTCGGGCGCGGGCGCCTCAGGCGACTGAAGGAAAGCGCATGCCGACAAGGCGAGGGCGCAGGCAACCGGGAGCAAGAATTTCATGTGATCTCCGTCTCAAAATCCGTCCATAACCCGTCCATAAGTTCGTATGGACTAGTCCACACAAAGCGTGCGGGCGATGCGGCCATTTTCGACCGTTGTCGTGCAGCCGAACCGGGCATCGGTGACCTGGCAGGTGCCGGTCACCGACGCGCCGGGAGGAAGGTCGGCCTCGCCTTCATATCGGCATTCGCCCAGGCAATCGGCGTTACCAGAGCAGGCCTTGCCGGCATCGGCGAAGCGCTGGACGCAGTTTTCCCATTGCAGCTTGCCGCTGGCCTGAATGGTGCCGCCGACCGCTTCGCAGGCGGCGCGTTCGGACGGTGTCGCCTTCGACGCGGCGAACTCGATGCGCGTGTAGGCCGGAGGTGCGGCTTCGGAAGCGGCTCCCTCCCCTTTCGCAGGATGAAACAGCGAGCAGGCGGGTAGGGCGAGGAGGGCGAGGCAGACGAGGGCGATTTTCATCCTGGGAACCTTGTAAAGGCCGGAACACCGTCCGGCAGCAAATGGAAGGGGTGAGCGTCAGCAGTCTGGAAAATCATCTGCGGGCCGCCGAAGATCGACGGGTCGTCGAGCGCGCCGACTTTCAAAATGATTGCGCCGGGCATTCCGGCCGGGCGCGTGAAAAGCGGCGTGCCGCAGTCAGCACAGAACTCGCGGGTGGAGGCCCGGTCGAGGTCGGTGCGCTTGAAGGCCTTCGGGCTGCCTTTCGTGATCTTCACGCCCGCTTCCGGGATGGCGATGAAGTCATTGCCTTCACCGCCGGTGAAATACTGGCATTCGCGGCAATGGCAGCGCGCCTTCATGATCGGCGTGCCTTCCGCTTCGTAGCGGACCGCGCCGCAATAGCATCCCCCGGTGATGGTCATCCGTTTTCTCCTTTGCGGACGTTTGCGCCTTTGAAGCCTTTGGCGACGACGAAGATTTCGGGACTGCCAGACCGGCTGGCGGGCGGCTTGATGTGTTTTACGGACTTGAAGTGCGTCTTGAGCGTGATGAGCAGTTCCTGCGTCGTGCCGCCCTGGAAAACCTTCGAGCAGAATGCACCGCCGGGCGCGAGGTGAGCGATGGCAAAATCGACGGCGAGTTCGACCAGCGTCACCGTGCGCAGGTGATCGGTCTGTTTATGCCCGGTAGTGTTGGCCGCCATATCCGACAAGACGAGATCGGGCGGTCCGCTCAGCGCGGCGAGCACAGCGCGGACATCGTCCGGATTATTCACGTCACCTTCAAAGATCGTCGCGCCATCAATGGTCTGGACCGGGAGCAGGTCGATGCCCACAACTTCGGCAGCGCCCTTCAGCAGCGCCACCTGGATCCAGCCGCCCGGCGCACAGCCGAGATCAACGATCCGCTGGCCGCGCTTCAGGATGTGCGCTTCCTCATCAATCTCGAGCAGCTTGTAAGCGGCCCGGGAACGGTAGCCGGCATCGATCGCCTTGCGTACATAAGGATCCTGCAGCTGGCGCTCGATCCACTTTTTCGAGCTTTCGGTGCGCGCGTTGCGCGCGATCACCTTGCGCTCCGTAACGCTGCGACCGGAGCCGGTCTTCTCGGTTGCGGGCTTTTTCCAGCGGCGCTTTTCTTCATCCGACATTGTCGCCTCCAGAGGTTTCCGCGGCCCGTGCCGGCCGCTTCGGCCGGCGGCGGCGCGAAGACCGTTTCCCGTGCATCATAGACAGCAAAACGCCTTCGCGCAGTCCGCGATCTGCAACCCGCAGCTTGTGCGCATCAAACCGTTCCCAAACGGCTTCCATGATGGCGCAGCCGGCCAGCATCAGCGGTGCACGTTCCTCACCAATGGTGGGCAGCTTTGACCGCCCGGAAACCCCGAGCGTGCGGAGCAATTCCATTGTGGCGCGGCCATCGTCGCGCGACAGCCAACTGCCATCCACCTTGTCGCGCCGGTAGCGGTCGAGCTTCAGATGCACACCGGCGAGGCAAGTGACCGTACCCGAGGTCCCGATGAGGTAGCCGTCGTCTGCCGCCAGCTGTTCCGCGACCCGGTTCACGCCGGGCCAGGCGTCAAGCGCCGTGCGGGCGCGGTCGAGCATCACCGGCCAGGCGGCGGTCTCATCCGTGAGATCGACCGCTTCGGAGAGGGTGACGACACCGAGCTTGAGGCTTGTCCAGTCGAGAATCGGAGCGGAACGCAGGACGCCGGCCAGGCCGCCTGAGCGTATGGCGCGGGCATCGACGTGCGACAGCTCCGTGGATCCGCCGCCGACATCGACGACGAGAACGGACTTCACTTCCGGCGTAATCAGGTCGTAGCAACCAATCGTGGCCAGACGGGCCTCTTCTTTTGCCCCGATCACCTTGAAGGTGAGTCCGGTCTCGGCTTGCACCCGGTTGATGAATTCTGCGCCATTTGCCGCCTTTCGGCAGGCTTCCGTCGCGATGCACCGGACCCGTCCGACGCCGTGCTGCCGAAGTTTGCCGCGGATGGTGTGGAGCGCGCTCATGGCGCGCTCTACCGCGGCATCCGACAACCGGCCTGAATCATGCAAGCCTTCGCCCAGCCGCGCGATCTGGGAGTAAGAATCGACCACGCGGAAAGATTGGCCGCGGGGCTCCGCGACCAGCAACCTGCAATTGTTCGTGCCGAGGTCCACCGCTGCAAACAGCGGCTTTCCTCGCTGGGGACCTGAACCGGCGCCTTTGCGGCGGCCAGCCCCCTCTTTTTTGTCAGCCATAGTGTGGCCCGAAGCTTAAACTTAAGGCATTCTGTAACACAGGAGCGACAAATGACCAGTAGACGAGGATCCGGAGGCTGGTTGCGCGGCCTTTTTGGGGGCGCCAGAAAGCGTCAACGGGAACCTCTGATCCTGACGGACCGGGTCGATGAGCGTTACCATTACGGCTCAATCTCCAAGCACATTGCCAAGTTCCAGATCGGCCAGGTGGTCCGCCACCGTGTTTTCGCGTTCCGGGGCGTGATTTTCGACGTCGATCCGCAGTTTGCCAACACGGACGAGTGGTACGAATCGATTCCTGAGGAAGTGCGGCCCCGAAAGGACCAGCCGTTCTACCATCTCTTCGCGGAGAACGAGCGGACGCACTACATTGCTTACGTGTCAGAGCAGAACCTGCTGCCGGACGATTCCGAACTGCCGCTGAGCCATCCGGACATCCCGGACTGGTTCGACATCACCGGCGTCGGCACGTACGAGTTGAAGAAGCACTCCACGAACTAACCCACGCCGGACATGGAGCGGGGCAGGGCCCCTGCCCTAGCCCAGCCGTCAGTTGGCAGGTCCGTTCTCGGCTTCGCCGAGGAGGATGGCGGCGACCTCATCCCAATGCGCCAGGGCTTCGGTATCGCCGAGAGCTGCAACTTCGGCTGCACGCAAGGTGGCGATGACGACGGCGTCTTCGCCATACTGACGCCAGAGGGCGGCCGCAGTCTGGGCTGCCTGCGTCATGCGCCGCTCCGCGAGCGTGCGATGATCGACGTGGTGGACTGACCCGGCACCAGCGGCACGATCACGATTTCGCCGCCGCGCGCTTCCACAAGATCGGCGCCGACGATCGACTCCCGCGTATAGTCGCCGCCCTTGACCAGAACGTCCGGCTTCAGCGCCGTGATGACTTCGAGCGGCGTGTCCTCTTCGAAGATGACGACACCGTCTACAGTCGAAAGGCTGGCGAGCACGCTGGCGCGCGCGGCCTGCGCGTTGACGGGCCGCTCGGGCCCTTTGAGCCGGCGTACGGACGCATCCGAGTTCAAGCCCACGATCAGACGGTCGCAGCGCGCCCGCGCTTCTTCGAGGACGCGGATATGGCCCGGGTGAATGATGTCGAAGCAGCCATTGGTGAAACCGATCCGCAGGCCCCCTTCCCTCCAGCGCTCGATCTGGCCGACCATCGCGTCGACCGAAAGCGTGCCGGCCTTCGGCGCCCAGTGGGGGAGTTCGCCGGCGTCGAGCAGTTCTGAGACCGCGACTGTGGCCGTACCGGATTTGCCGACGGCGATGCCGGACGCGAGGATCGCGACTTCGACGGCTTCTTCGAGGCTGGCACCCGCGACGATAGCCGCTGCGAGGGCCGCGAGGCTGGTATCGCCGGCGCCCGAGACGTCGAAGACTTCGCGCGCCTTTCCGGTGACGTGACGTGGCCGTTCTCCGGCGGCGATGAAAGACATGCCTTGGGCTGCCCGCGTAACGACGATGGCGGTCGCCGGGAGCCGGTCGAGAGCGGCGCTCAGGGCGTGTTCGACTTCGCTCGTGCTCGAGACCGGCAGCGCCATTGCCGCGCCAAGCTCGCCGGCATTGGGTTTCAGGATGGTGGCGGCGCCGTAGCGGGTGAAGTCGGTGCCCTTGGGATCGACAATGACCGGGATGGCGTTGGCCTTTGCGGCCGCAAGTGCCGCCGACAGAACGGCGTCGGTCAGGAGGCCCTTGGCATAGTCCGAGATGAGGATCGCCGAGACGGTGGGAGCGAGTTCCTCGATCGCGGCGATGATGGCTGCCTCGCTGGCGGCGTCAGGCGGGCCGGCCTGTTCGGCGTCGAGCCGGAGCAATTGCTGGCTGCCAGCGACGAGGCGGGTCTTCAGCGTGGTGGGCCGGTCCTTCAGCGGGACGAGCCGGGCGAAGATGCCCGGGGCATTCTCCAGCAAGTCGTTGAGCTCCATGCCGGCTTCATCCGCGCCGACCGCGCCGACAATCACGGCGTGCAGGCCGAGGGACGCCAGATTGCGGGCGACGTTCGCGGCGCCGCCGGCCATGCTGGCCGCTCGGGTTTGGCGGAGCACGGGCACGGGGGCTTCCGGGGAGATGCGGTTGACCACGCCGTAAACGAAGCGGTCCAGCATCACATCGCCGACGCACAGGA
>JAIXVM010000088.1 GCA_027482995.1 Hyphomonadaceae bacterium
TCGGCGTCGCCACGCTGCTTGATGCGGCGCGGATGCTCAAGATCGGGCCGCCGCCCAAACGCACCATCGTGTTCGCGGCTGTGACGGCTGAGGAGAAGGGTCTGCTCGGCGCGCAATACTTCGCCATGAACCCGTCCGTACCCGGCACGATTGTCGAGAACGTCAATCTCGACATGCCGATCCTGACCTATGACTTCACGGATGTGATCGTGTTTGGTGCGGCGCGCTCGACGATCGCCGCGGCGGTCGAAGCCACCGCAAAGGAAATGGGGATCGCGCTGAGCCCTGATCCCGTTCCGGATCAAGGCCTGTTCACGCGGTCAGACCATTTCCGGTTCGTCGAGGCAGGTATTCCGTCCGTGTACCTCAATCCAGGTTTCCAGAATGGCGGGGACAAGGCGTTTGCCGATCACCTGGCGAAAAACTATCATCGGCCCTCGGACGATTTGGCGAACAACCTGAACTTTGAGGCAGGCGCCAGGTTCTCTGAACTGAATGCCCGCATCGCGCTGGCGCTGGCCAACCAGGACGTGCGGCCGCTGTGGAAGAAGGATGACTTCTTCGCGCGCCAGTTCAACGGGCCGATGGAACCCTGATACAAGTCACAAGAAACGCTCCGGAGGAGACCTCATGCATCCCTTTCATCATGCCAAAACGCACCCGGACAAGGCGGCGATCATCATGTCCGGCTCGGGCGAGACGATCACGTTCAAGCAACTCGACGAACGCTCGAACCGCATTGCGCATGCGCTGCGTGCGGCGGGCTGCGCGCCCGGCGACACGATTGCCATCTTCGCCGAGAACTCGCCGCGCTATTTCGAGATCTGCTGGGCCGCGCAGCGCGCCGGGCTCTATTACGTTGCGGTCTCGTCACGCCTGACCACGCCTGAAGTCGCCTACATCATCGAGGATTCGGGCGCCAAGCTTCTGATCGCCAGCGCCTCCAAAGGCAGCACCGCGAAGGAAGTGAAGGCCGCGACGGGGCTGAAGGACAACTGGTCGATCGACGGCGACATTGACGGCTTCGCCGCGATGGAAAGCCACGTCGCCGGTTTCCCGGCGACGCCGATTGCCGACGAGATGGCCGGCACGGACATGCTCTACTCGTCGGGCACGACGGGACGGCCGAAAGGCATCCGCCCGCCGCTGGAGCGCGGACTGCCGATCGACGGCGACAACGCGCTGATCCAGATCGCGCGCGTGATGTCCGGCGCAAACGCCGACTCCATCTACCTGTCGCCCGCGCCGCTCTATCATGCTGCGCCGCTGCGCTGGTGCATGACCTTCACGCGGATCGGGGCGACGCTGGTGATCATGGAGAAGTTCGAGCCGGAGGACTATCTGCGGCTGGTCGAGAAATACAAAGTGACCCATTCGCAGCTCGTGCCGACCATGTTCGTCAAGATGCTGAAGCTGCCGGAAGACGTGCGCAAGAACTACGACGTGTCGAGCATCAAGTTCGCGATCCACGCCGCTGCGCCCTGCCCCGTGCCGGTGAAGGAACAGATGATCGCCTGGTGGGGACCCGTGATTGACGAGTATTATGCGGGCTCCGAAGGCAATGGCATGACCTGGGTCAAGAGCCCGGACTGGCTGACGCACAAGGGCACGGTGGGACGCCCCGTGCTGGGCGAACTGCACATCTGCAACGAGGACGGCGACGAAGTGCCGGTCGGCGAAGAGGGCCAGGTCTATTTCGGCGGCACGACGCCGCCGAACTATCACAATGCCCCGGACAAGAACAAAGCGGCGCTGAACCCGAAGCACCCCGACTGGTCGTCGCTCGGCGATGTCGGCAAGGTGGATGCGGACGGCTTCCTGTATCTGACCGACCGCAAGGCGTTCATGATCATCTCCGGCGGTGTGAACATCTATCCGCAGGAGTGCGAGAATATCCTGATCACGCATCCGAAGGTCGCTGATTGCGCGGTGATCGGCGTGCCGGACGAGGATTTCGGTGAAGCGGTGAAGGCGGTCGTCCAGCCCATGCCGGGGATTGCGCCGTCGGAGGAGCTGGCAGCGGAACTGATGGCGCACTGCCTTGCAAACCTGTCGAAGATCAAATGCCCGAAGAGCATCGACTTTGATCCCGAACTGCCGCGCCATCCGACAGGCAAGCTGTACAAGCGTCTGATCCGGGACCGTTACTGGGGCAACAAGGACAGCCGCATCGTTTGAGGCTCAGAAGAGCCAGCTTTGCGGGTGTTCCGGTGGCTGTCCGGCTGACAGGACCTTCAGGCCCTTCAGGACACGGAGGATGTACCAGATGATGGCCGCCATGATCAGCAGGACGCCGAACAGGAAATAGGTCAGGACGAGGCCGATGCCGACATAGACCACGCTGCGCCAGAAGATGCTGATCTGGTTGGCGGCGTGGCTGCGGGTGAGGTCGTCGCCGGTTTTGCGGGCGCGCCAGGCCAAGGCGGCGGCGATGATGTTCAGGCCCGGCAGGATGAGGCCGAGCAGGAAGGCCCAATAGACCAGACGCGCCTGACCGGGCGTGCCGGGCGTCACCGACAAGTGGGTGGCGCGAGGCGGTGTGAGGACGTCATCTTGGCTCATGCCATACCCTTGCGAGGCGCGCGGGGAGCCGTCAACTGGGGCCTTGCCCCATCGTAAACCTTGCGGAACCACAGCCGCCGCGCCACAAGTTGCAAAAGCCGTATCAAGGAGGATCCCATGGCCAACCCGCGTAAAATTTCCTTTGCCGACCTCGAATCGCTTGCCGGCCAGGAAGTCGGCGTGTCCGACTGGCACACGATCGACCAGGACCGCGTGAACAAGTTCGCTGAAGCCACCGGCGACCATCAGTGGATCCACGTGGATGTCGCGCGCGCCACCAAGGAAATCGGCGGCCCGATCGCCCACGGCTTCCTGACACTGTCGCTGCTGCCGATGCTTGGCGCTGAAGTTCTGCGCGTCGAAGGTACGACCCGGGGCATCAACTATGGATCGGACAAGGTGCGCTTCACCAACATGGTGCCCGTCGGCTCCAAGGTTCGCCTGCGACAGAAGTGCCTCTCGGTGGAATCCAAGGCCGGCGGCAAGACGATGAAGATGGAAGCGACCGTCGAAATCGAGGGCAAGGATCGCCCGGCGCTGGTCGCTGAGTCGATTACCGTTCTCTACGGCTGATCGACACCCTATATTGGGGACGAAACAAGACTGGAGCGTCCCCGATGAAAACGACGAAAATTCAACGCACCGACGCCGAATGGCGCGCCCTGCTTGACCCCGAAGCCTACCGCGTCGGGGTCAAGGATGGCACGGAGCGCGCGTTCACGCCCGGCAACTTCCAGGACGAGAAGCGCGCGGGCGTCTATCATTGCAAAGGCTGCGGCACGCCGCTCTGGTCGTCCGAACACAAGTTCGACTCCGGGACCGGCTGGCCGAGCTACTGGCAGCCGATTGACCCGGCCGCGATCGGCACATCGACCGACTTCAAGATGATCTATCCGCGCACGGAATGCCATTGTGCTACGTGCGGCCTCCACCAGGGGCACGTGTTCCGTGATGGCCCGCCGCCGACCGGTGAGCGTTGGTGCATCAACGGCGCCGTTCTGGACTTCCGCCCGGCCAAGTAACGCCTCGCCGATTATGGCTGGACAGGCGCCTCCGGCGTGATCCAGTGTCGCATGAATCGACAAGCGGAGCTTTCAATGCGCCTTGCAGCAAAACTCGCCGGCCTCATGGCCGCGGCGACCCTTTTATCCGGATGCATGATGACCAAAGACACTGCGACTCCCGCCGCCGAAGCTGCGGCTCCTGCCCTACCCGCGCCTCCGGTTGCGGCCCGGATCGACAAGGAGATCACACAGCTCGGTCGCACGCGCGTTGATCCTTACAACTGGCTGAAGGATGACAATTGGCAGGACGTGATGCGCGATCCGTCGCTGCTGAAGGCGGACATTCGCAGCTATCTCGAAGCAGAGAATGCCTACACCAAGGCGCGGCTCGAAGACCCGACCGCGGCGCTGCGCGAGGAACTGTTCAACGAGATGCGCGGACGCATCAAGGAAGATGACAGCTCGGTTCCAGCAATCGACGGAGATTGGGCGTACTACACCCGGTTCCGGGAAGGCGGCGAGTATGCCGTTTTTGCCCGGCGTCCCGCAGCCGATGCCTATAATCCGGGTGCGCCAGAGACCATTCTCCTTGATGGCGATGCGATGGGAAAGGACCAGGATTATTTCGCGTTCGGTGATATGGCTGTCTCGCCTGACGACAAGTCTCTCGCCTACGGTGTCGATACCAAGGGCAGCGAATATTACGAGATTCGCGTCAAGGATATCGAGACTGGCGCAGACACCGGCGTAGTAATTAAGAATGCTTATGGCCCCTTCGAATGGAGCGCGACCGGCAAGGCGATCTTCTGGGTGAAGCGGGACGAGAACGGACGACCAAGCTCAGTCTTCCAGCGCGAACTGGCCACTGGAAAAGATACGCTGATCTACGAGGAAAAAGACGCCGGCTTTTTTGTCGGCGTCGACACGAGTGAAAGCGAAGAGGTCATCTTCATTGCTTCGGGCGGCCACACGACGTCCGAGATTTACTGGTTTCCGGCTGATGAGCTGAACCCGAAGCTGCGCCTCATTGCGCCGCGCCTTGAAGACAACGAGTACAATGTCCGGCACTGGGATGGCGCCTTCTACATTTCGACCAACCTTGACGGCGCGGTTGATTTCAAACTGGTCCGGGCTCCGATGGACTCCAGCTCGCGAGATAACTGGAAAGAGGTCATTCCGCATCGCCCGGGCACGCTGTTGATCGGGATGCATGCGCAGAAAGATTATTTCACGATCATGGAACGCGAGGGCGGCTTGCCGCGCATAGTTGTCCACGAGAAGGGCATGAAGGCGAGCTATGAGATCAGCTTTGACGAGGCCGCTTTCGATCTCGGCCTTGATGCCGGCTATGAGTATGACGTGCCGGTCCTGCGCTTCGACTATGCTTCGCCGACCACGCCGGACCAGGTGATCGACTATAATCTCGACACGCGTGAGCGCACCTTGCGCAAGACGCGCGAAGTGCCATCGGGCCACAACCCGGCGGACTATGTGGTCGAGCGGATCATGGCACCTTCGTGGGACGGCGCCGAAGTGCGCGTGACCCTGCTGCGGCACAAGAATACACCGGTCGACGGCACGGCGCCGGTGCTGCTCTATGGCTATGGCTCGTATGGGATCACGATCCCGTCGGACTTCCGGACGGGCCGGCTCAGCCTCGTCGATCGCGGCTTCATCTACGCCATCGTCAATCCGCGCGGCGAGATGGCCAAGGGTTACCAGTGGTACCTTGATGGCAAGCTCGAAAAGAAACCCAATACGTTCAAGGACTTCGTTGCGGCCGGAAACTATCTCGTCGAGAAGGGTTACACGAAACGAGGACAGCTGATTGCCGAGGGCGGCTCGGCCGGCGGCCTGCTGATGGGCGCCATTGCGAACATGGATCCCGGCCTGTTCGGCGGCATCATCGCCTCCGTGCCGTTCGTGGATGTGCTCAACACGATGTCGGACGAGAGCCTGCCGCTGACGCCGCCGGAATGGCCGGAATGGGGCAATCCGCTCACGGACGAAAAGGCATACGACTCGATCCTCGCCTACAGCCCCTATGACAACGTGACCAAGCTCGACTACCCGCCGATGCTGATCACGGGCGGCGTGACCGACCCGCGCGTCACCTATTGGGAGCCTGCGAAGTGGGCCGCCAAGCTGCGCCATGAAGCGCCGGAGGCCGGCCCCTATTATCTTCGGATCAACCTGGACTCTGGACACTTCGGTGCCTCAGGCCGGTTCGAGGGGCTGAAGGAAGTCGCCATCGATTATGCCTTCGCCCTTGCCGCCGCCGGCAAGATCGACAGCGTGGACCTCTCGGCGCCGGAGTAGGCGCCGTGATCTACGGCCTCGACTGCGAGTTCAATGGCTTCGGTGGGGAGCTCATCAGCCTGGCCCTTTCGGGCGAGGCGGGTGAGCTCTACCTCGTGCGCACCGAAGCCGAACTCAACGCGATGGACGCGCACGAGTGGGTGGCCGAGCATGTCCTGCCCTTCCTGTCGCTGGCGGACGCGCGGCCGAAGGTCTTGCCGCTGGACCAGTTCGGGCGCGCCATCCAGGCCTTCCTGATGGCGGACAAAGCGCCGGTGATCATTGCTGACTGGCCGGAAGACCTGATGCACCTGATGCAATGCCTGATCATCGCCCCGGGGCAGATGGTCCGGATCCCGGACCTGTCGCTGCGCCTGCTGCAAACGTCAGCTTATCCGAGCGAGATCACGGACGCCGTGCAGCACAATGCATTATGGGATGCCCGCGCCCTGCGGCATGCGCTGACGGGCTGACGGGCTGAGCCCTCGCGCAGGTCGCGCTTCGGCGCGGCGAAGATTGACCGCGCCGCTCGCTCCAGATTATCTCGTCTACGAAACGGAACTTCGGGGGGATGTTCATGTTGTGGCACAGAGTTATCGCAGTCTTGGGCATCTTGAGTTTGCTGTCTGGCAGTCTGCCGGCACCCGCCAAGGCGGAGACATGCAACGGCTGTAACGTCGTTTACGACTACGGACTCGACGGGGTCGATATCGGGCAGACATATGAGTTGTTTGATGGCACGCGCGTGGTCGTGCTCGATGTCGATTACAACTACGGCTCGGTTCTTCTGCAGCGCGCGGATGACTATTACGGGCAACCCTGGTGGGCGGATGCGGACGGTCTCTATGGCGTGAGGGTCGCCGAAGCGCCGCGGTCATTCGACGATAGCGGGTATCGCGGTTTGGTCGCGGCTTGCGCCGCGGCTGAAGCCAGCAGGAACGACAACTTCCTGATGTACATGCTGATGCGTCGGGGCTGCTGCGAAAGCGCTGAGACGCGCGCCTATCCCGAAGTGTCCGGTCCGGTTTGCAATTAGCCCCGAGCGCAGCAATGGTCGGAGCGGCGGGATTCGAACCCACGACCCCCAGTCCCCCAGACTGGTGCGCTACCGGGCTGCGCTACGCTCCGACCGAACGGGCTGTATAGGCAAACGTCCTTCTGGCTGCAACCGGGATAATCCTGTCAGGCAGGTCGCCAGATATCCGGCCTCAGACCGTGCGGCGCGCGCGGGCGGCATCAAGACGCCCCTTGATACTGGCCAGATCGTCGAGGGCGCCTTCAAGGCGGGTTCGGCGATCCGGCGCGGCGAATGCGCGGGCTACGGTGGCCTGAAGCTCTCGGGCGGGGCTGGTAATGTCACCCGGGACAGCACCGAGCATTGCCCGGCCGCCGAGAACGGCTTCGATGCCCTGCTCTGCCAGGATGGTCTTGGCGCCTTTCAGCGTCATGCCGCGCTCGTGCACGAGGATGCGGATGGCGCGGAGCGCATTCATGTCTTCTGGCCGGAACATGCGGCGGCCATCATCCCGTTTGACCGGGCGTATCTCTTTCGGAAAGCGGGTTTCCCAATAGCGCAGGACGTGCGTTTCGAGCCCAAGCTCACCGGCGGCCTCACCAATCGACCGGAAGGCGGTCGATGATTTGCGGGTTCCGGACCTCAGGGCTGGCATGCAGCGTTCCGCATAAGGATCAATCCTTGCCGACCAGGGATTTCAACATCGGCGACGGGCGGAAGGTGACAACGCGGCGGGCAGCGATCGGGGCTTCCTCGCCGGTTTTCGGGTTGCGTCCGCCGCGGGCTGCCTTCGAGCGCACGACGAAGTTTCCGAAGCGCGCGAGCTTCACTTCTTCTTCGTGCTCCAGTGCGGCGCCGATGAGTTCGAGGGTACGGTCGAGAAGGTCCGCCGATTCCTGACGGGTCACGCCGACTTCGCGGACGATGGCTTCGGTGACTTCAGCTCGGGTAACGGTCGCGTTGCTCATGTGCCCATTCGCCTTTCATGAAAGCCTAAGCCCGGTATCTTAACGAATTCCTAGCGTGGCCGTTAGCGAAATCTGGGGGTGGGACCTCACAAGCGGAAGAGGCTGGCACCCCACGAGAATCCGCCGCCCATGGCTTCGGACAAGATGAGGTCGCCCGGCTTGGCGCGGCCGGTGCGCACGGCATGGTCGAGGGCGAGCGGAATCGACGCCGCGGACGTGTTGGCATGCTGGTCCACGGTGATGACAACTTTGTCTTCCGGGATGTTCAGCTTCTTGGCCACGCCGTCGAGAATGCGCTTGTTGGCCTGGTGAGGCACGAACCAGTCAATGTCGGCCGAGGTGAGCCCTGTCTCTTCAAGCACGGCTTCGATGGCGGCCGAGATGTTCGCAACCGCGTGCTTGAAGACGCGGTTTCCTTCCATCCGGACATGGCCGATGGTGCCGGTGGAACTGACGCCGCCATCGACATAGAGCAGGTCTGATTTCGATCCGTCCGTGCGGATATGGTGGGTGATGATGCCTTCATCGACGGCGAACTCGCCCTCGCGCACCTCGATCACGACCGCGCCGCCGCCATCCCCGAACAGCACGCAGGTGCCCCGATCCGACCAGTCAATGATGCGCGTGAACGTCTCCGCGCCTATGACGAGCGCGCGGGTGAAGAGGCCCTGCTTCAACATCGAATCAGCGGTGGCAAGGGCGAAGAGGAAGCCCGAACAGACGGCCTGCACGTCAAAGGCGGCGCCGCGCGTGATGCCGAGCTTCGCCTGAACGGCGGTCGCTGAAGCAGGGAACGTCCGGTCCGGTGTCGTGGTCGCGAGGATGATCAGGTCGATGTCGGCCGGGGTGAGCCCGGCGGCCTCGAGCGCGCGGCTGGCGGCAGCGGTAGCGATATCAGAGGTCAGCTGACCATCGGCGGCGATGTGGCGCTGGCGGATGCCGGTGCGCTCCTGGATCCAGGCGTCAGACGTATCGACCATTCGGGCAAGGTCGACGTTGGTCAGCACGCGCTCCGGGAGATAGCTTCCCGTACCAAGGATGAAACTGCGGCGCGCCATTGGGACTGTCCTTTCGATAACCGGGGCGAAGCTATTCAGCTGCGACGCCGCCAGTTCCTATTCTTGCGAGGTTGGCGGCGATCTCGCCCTGGAAATCGCTGGCCGCCAGGTCGGCCGCCATCTCACACGCCCGTGCAAAGCCGCGCGCATCGGCGCTGCCGTGGCTCTTCACCGAGATACCGCCCAGGCCGAGCAGGACCCCACCGTTGACGTTGCTGGGATCCATAAGGGACTTCAGCCGTTTGAGGCCGTTCATGGCCAGCACCGCGCCGGCTTTCGACATCAGGCTTTCGGTAAAGGCCTCGCGCATGTGGCTGGCCAGCATGCGGGCGACGCCCTCGCCGGTCTTGAGTGCCACATTGCCCGTGAACCCGTCCGTGACGACGACATCCACGACGCCGGCAGAAATGTCATCGCCCTCGATGAAGCCGCGATAGTCAATATCGATACTGGAAGCCCGCAGAAGCTCATGCGCCTCGCGCACTTCCTCATGGCCCTTCATCTCTTCAGAGCCAATGTTGAGCAGGCCGACCGACGGGCGTGGCAGGCCCAGCGTTGCGCGGGCAAACGCTTCGCCCATGATCGCGAAGGTCACGAGCTGCTGTGCATCGGCTTCCACGTTGGCGCCGACATCGAGCACGACCGTGCGGCCGCGCAGCGTCGGCCAGACAGCGGTCATGGCGGGCCGGTGGACACCTTCCATCTTGCGCAGGACGAGCATCGAGATCGCCATCAGCGCACCGGTATTGCCGGCGGAGACGGCGGCCCCTGCCCGGCCATCCTTGACGGCTTCGACAGCGTTCCACATCGAGCTGCCCTTGCCGCGCCGGAGCGCCTGGCTGGGCTTCATGTCGCTGGTGATCTTGCTCTCGGCAGGCACAATGGTGGCGCGGGATTGAAGGTCTGCCCTGCCGGCCATCATCGGGCGCAAAACGGCCTCATCCCCGTGCAGGAGCACGGACATGGCAGGCCGGGACGAAAGGAACTCGGCAACGCCGTCAATGACGATGCGCGGCGCATCGTCTCCGCCCATCGCGTCTATCGAAAGCGTCTTTGTGGGCTGCATCCGGTCCTGTGCCTGCGTGAGTGGCCAGATTCTTGGTTGGTTGGCGTGGTTTAAGCGTCGCAGCCGGGCAAGGCAACGGCCCTGATGCGACCGTGATCAGCTCTGCGGCGAGGTGCTGATGGCAGAAGCAGAGGCCCAATCGAACTTCCCGTGCAGGATTTCATCGTCGGGCTGGCGTTCGAGGCGGGCCAGAAGGCCGTTCAGGGCGGCGGCGAGGGCGTCGATCCGTTCCGGAGCCGCGACGCCGTTCCGGCGCAGGATTTCGGCCACGGATTGGCTTTTTTCCGGGGAGTCAGGCGCGGTCAGCGCCGCAAACAGGGCTTTTCCAAGCCCGGCATGCCCCTGCGCCAGGGCGCGGACTTTTCGCGCGATCGAGGCATCTCCGACGCCCTTTTCCCGGTAAGCAGCGTCAAAACCGTCCAGAACGAGCGCATCCAAGCGCTCAATCAGCCCGGCCGCCTCGGCTCCGCCCAGCCGGCTGAGCCGGACACAGGCGAGGCTCGTCAACAGCGTGACCATCCGGGCCCGGCCTTCGAATGTGTCCGGGACGCCCAGATCCCGGTAGTGACCGGGGTCCAGGGCATGCCGAAGGAGGCCGCGATAGGCATCCGATGCGGCCTTGCGGCGTGCCGCCCGGCGCTGAAACCAGTTGCCCGAAAATGCCGTCACGGATGTACTCCCATGCTTGCCAAGTCCCGTTACCTGCAGCTAGGTCGTGCGTCAAAGACCATCGGGAGTTCTTCCATGCGTAAACTTGCCATATTGGCGGCCAGTGTGTTCGCGCTTCCGTTGACGGGGTGCCTGTCCCCGTCGCTCGATTATCACGGCTACATTCCGGACGAAGTCCAGCCTTACGAGATCAAGCCGGACGAAGACACCCGTTCATCCGTGATGGCGCAGCTCGGCTCACCGTCGACCGAAGGCCTGTTTGACACCAATACCTGGTTCTACGTGTCGGACGTTCAGGAGCGGTTTGCGTTCTACAAGCCGCAGGTTTCGGATCGCAGCATCACGGCCATCAAGTTCGGCGAAGATGACAAGGTCGATGAAGTCCTGCGCTACACGGCCGATGATGGCCAGGTGATCAGCTATGCCGCGCGCGAGACCGCCACACGCGGGCGCGAGCTCGGCCTGCTCGAGCAGATCTTCGGCACGGTGAGCAGCGTGCGCCTGCCGACGACCGACGAAGCCACGCCCGGCAACCCGACCGGCCGGCAGGGCCAGTAATCCCCTTCCAAATCGAGACAATGAAAAACCCCGGACCTTGCGGTCCGGGGTTTTCTGTTTGATCCGTCTACGGACTTAGTGTCCGGCGAGCACGGCGAGCATCAGCAGCGCGACGATGTTCGTGATCTTGATCATCGGATTCACGGCCGGGCCGGCGGTGTCCTTGTAGGGGTCACCGACAGTGTCACCTGTCACCGCAGCTTTGTGGGCTTCCGAGCCCTTGCCGCCGTGGTGGCCGTCTTCGATGTACTTCTTGGCGTTATCCCATGCGCCGCCGCCCGAGGTCATCGAGATGGCCACGAAGAGGCCGGTCACGATCACACCGAGAAGCATTGCGCCGACCGAAGCCAGAGCCGCACCCGAACCCGCGATCAGGTAAATCGCGATGAACAGGACGATCGGCGAGAGCACCGGCAGGAGCGATGGCACGACCATTTCCTTGATCGCCGCTTGCGTCAGGATATCCACGGCGCGGCCATAGTCGGGCTTCACTTCGCCCTTCATGATGCCCGGCATTTCGCGGAACTGGCGGCGGACTTCCTCCACCACCGCCTGCGCGGCGCGGCCCACGGCCATCATCGACATACCGCCGAAGAGGAACGGGAGAAGACCGCCGAACAGGAGGCCGACCACGACATACGGGTTGGCGATCGAGAAATCGACCGTGACGCCGTAGAAGAACGAACCTTCAACGGCGCGGGCCGAGAAGTATTTCAGATCTTCCGCATATGCCGCAAACAGCACGAGGGCGCCGAGACCGGCAGAGCCGATGGCGTAGCCTTTCGTGACAGCTTTGGTGGTGTTGCCAACGGCGTCGAGTGCGTCGGTCGTCTTGCGGACTTCCGAAGGCAGTTCGGCCATTTCGGCAATGCCGCCGGCATTGTCCGTAACCGGACCGAAGGCATCGAGCGCCACGATCATGCCGGCAACGCCGAGCATGGTGGTGGTGGCGATGGCGATGCCATAGAGGCCAGCGAGGTTATAGGTCAGCAGGATGCCACCGATGATGATCAGCGCCGGCAGCGCGGTGGCTTCCAGCGAGACGGCGAGACCCTGGATGACGTTCGTGCCGTGACCGGACTCGGAGGCTTTCGCGATCGAGCGCACCGGGCGGTACTTGGTTTCCGTGTAGTAGGCCGTGACCACAACGATCAGCAGGGTGACGAAAAGACCCGCCACGCCGCACGCGAAGAGCTTCCAGCCGGTGATGTCGGCTGCCTCGCCGGTGACCGGATTGACCAGGCCGAGCAGATCGCCTGCGCCTTCAAGTGTGCCGGCAAGGCCGCCGGGCAGCACGGTCTGGATGGCAATCGCGAGACCGCCGATGGACAGCACGCCCGTGACGATGAGCGCCTTGTAGAGCGCGCCCATGACGTCAGTGGAGCCTTTGCCGAGCGTGGCGAAGAACGTGCCGATGATCGAAGTGACGATACACACTGCGCCGATGGCGAGCGGCAGCATCATGATCTCGCCGATGTAAGGCGCCGAGGCGAAGTAGATGCCACCGAGCACCATCGTCGCGACGAGCGTCACGGCATAGGTTTCGAACAGGTCAGCCGCCATGCCGGCGCAGTCGCCGACGTTGTCGCCCACGTTATCGGCGATGGTGGCAGCGTTGCGCGGATCGTCTTCCGGGATACCGGCTTCGACCTTGCCGACCATGTCGCCGCCAACGTCAGCACCCTTCGTGAAGATACCGCCGCCGAGACGGGCGAAGATCGAGATGAGCGATGCGCCGAAACCGAGCGAGACCAGCGCGTCGATGATTTCGCGCTTCTGGCCTTCGTCCGTGAGCGCAAGGCCCAGCGGTCCGGTCAGCAGACCGTAATATCCAACGATGCCGAGGAGGGCGAGACCGACCACGAGCATACCCGTGACGGCGCCCGATTTGAACGCCATCTGGAGGCCTTCATTGAGCCCCTTGCGGGAGGCTTCCGTCGTGCGGACGTTCGCGCGCACCGAGACGAGCATGCCGATGAACCCGGCGAGGCCTGACAGGACAGCGCCGACGATGAAGCCGAGCGTGGCCTTCCAGCCGAGCGCAACGAACAAGACAACCGCGACGCCCGCGCCGACGATGGCGATGGTGCGATACTGGCGGCTCAGATAGGCGTTCGCGCCTTCCTGAATTGCCTGGGCGATCTCGATCATCCGCGGATTGCCCGACGGCGCTTTCATGATCGATGTGATTTGCCAATAGCCATAAGCTACCGACAGCAGACCCGCACCCAGTGCGAGAAGATACCAAGTCATGGCGTTCCTTCCTTTTCCCCTATTGCTCACGGCCCGGCGCATGCCGGACAGCGGCTTTCTTATCATAGCGCTTATGCCTGCCAGCCGCCCTGCCGAGGCGCAATGTGCCTCAATTCAGGGGCGAGTGGGAGACACGCCGATTCGGCCATGCTCGAAGCCCAGAGTTTCAGGCAGGTTAACGGGCGCCCCGCGCCACGTCACGTTTAGTCCGGACCCGGAGGTCAAACGGCCGATCCGAGTGATACGAACGCCGCGAGAAAGTGCATCTGTTTCAAGGCCTTCCCGGCCACTTTCGGGAACGGCGAACAGCAACTGGTAGTCGTCTCCCCAGGTTGCAAGATCAAGCGCGGTTGCGAGGTCAACGGGTTGGTCCGCGAACGGAACGTCGTCCAGAGCGAGGGTCGCCCCGCAGCCTGACGCCCGCGCCAGCGTGGCCGCATCCCCCAGCAAGCCGTCAGAAACGTCCATCGCCGCACTCGCATGCGCCGCGATTAGCCGGGCCGCATCGAGACCCGGAATCCGGGGTTCCAGCAATTGCGAGATGTGCGGGCTGTCCTGTCCCGCAGCGCGCGCCCGGAAACCCAGCCGCGCCCCTCCGATCTCGCCCGTCACCCAAAGCTCGTCGCCGGGCGCCGCGCCGCCCCGCTTGACGGGCGCGTCCGCAAGGCATGCCCCCGTCAGGGTGAGAGACAGGAAGAGGCCGCCGGGCGCCGATACCGTATCGCCGCCAATCAATGAAATGCCCCACGTTTCAAGCTCTGCGCCCAACGCGCCGGCAAAGGCGGCGAGGCTTGCCTCGGTCCGGCTCGCGGGCCAGCCCAGCACGAGCAAGGCTTCGAGTGGCAGCGCGCCGCTCGACAGGATGTCGGACACGTTCACGCGGACGAGTTTGCGGGCAATGCTCTCGACAGGATCGCTCGCGAGGAAATGCACACCCTCGACCATCGCATCGGTGGTTATGATGACGGGACCCGCCTGGCGCGAGA
>JAIXVM010000154.1 GCA_027482995.1 Hyphomonadaceae bacterium
CAGATCGATGCGCCGGTCTACCGGATCGCCAACGGCATGCTGGTCCAGGAAAGCAGCGCTGCCGTCCCCACCGCCCGCCGGCGGACCGATCCCCTCAAGGTGATGCCATGAAACACACCGAAAGCTCCCTTTTGCCGCTCGAGGACGCGCGCGAAGCGGCCCTGTTCTTCGTGGTGGGCGCCCTGTGCTTCCTCGCGGCGCTCGCTGCCCTGTCGGTGAAATCGACCTATGGCGCGGCGCGGGCCTGGACGGCGGAAGTCGAAGGCGAGTTCACTGTGTCCCTGTCCGGCGCCGACGCCTCGGCCGCCGACTTGGCCGCCAAACTGTTGGCCGGGATCGAGGGCGTCGAGACTGCGCGGGCCTTCAGCGACGCCGAGATCAACGCCCTGCTGGAGCCGAACTTTGGCCAGAGCGGCCTGCCGGAGGACCTGCCCGTCCCGCGCCTCATCGCGGTGACCGCCGAGGCGGGCGTGGATGATCTGGGGCCGCGCCTGAGCACGGCGCTGAACGCCGCCGGCTATACCGCGGCAGTCGATTCCCACAGTGAATGGGCGGGCGACGTGCGCCATATGCTGTCGGTCTCGCGCATCGTGGCCTTGTCGATCGTCGCGTTGCTCTCGGCGACGGCGATTGCGGTGATTGCGTTTGCAACCCATGCGGCCCTGCTGGCACGCCGGGATATCGTGGACGTGCTGCACATTGCGGGCGCGCGGGACCGGTTCATTGCGGGCCTGTTCCAGCGCCGGTTCTGGCTGCTCGGCCTGCGCGCGGGCACCGTTGGCGCGCTGCTGGCGCTGGCGAGCGTAGCCGTGCTGATCGCGCTGGGACGTTCCGGCGCCGAGCGGACGGGCCTGTTGCCGCAATTGTCGTTGGATTTCCCGGACCTTGCCGTTCTGGTGATCACGCCCGTGATTGCGGGTCTGGCTGCACGCCTGGCAGCCGGAGTGACGGTTCGGCGGGCGCTGCGGACGGTCATGTAGTGACGGCGCGCTGACAAGAAGCTAGAGCCCGGGAGCGATGCAGATGCTCCGGTCCTACCTCTTCCTGATCTGGCTGTACGGCTGGATGGCCATCTGCGGGGTGGCCTACCTGCCAACGCTGCTGTTTCCGCGCGTGGTGACCCTGAAAGCCATCGGGCTTTATGGCGAGATCATCCGGGTGGGCCTGCGGCTGATCTGCGGGATCCGGACGGAAATCCGCGGCCGCGAGCATATCGTACCGGGTCCGGCGCTCTATGCCGGCAAGCACCATTGCATGCTGGACGTGTTCATCCCGTTCATCGTGACGCGTGAGCCCTGTCATATCCTGAAGCAGGAACTGGCTTGGACGCCGTTCCTCGGCTGGTATGCGATGAGCACGGGCATGATTGCGATCGACCGGGCGGGCAACACCAAGACGCTGAAGAAGATGGTCGAAGCGGCGAAGAAACGCGCCGCGGAGAAACGCACGATCATCATTTTCCCGGAAGGCACGCGCCGCGAACCGAATGCGGCGCCGGATTACCAGCCCGCCGGCATTTCCGCCCTGAACAAGGCGCTGAACGTGCCGATCATCCCGGTGGCGACTAATGCAGGCCTCTGCTGGCCGGCCCGCGGCACGCGGTTCAAGCCGGGCTTGATCGTGTACGAAGTGCTTCCCGCTATTCCCGGCGGGCTCGACCGCAAGACCCTGATGGCGCGCCTGGAGGCCGACCTCGAGACGGCGTCGAACCGGCTGATCGAGGAAGGACGCGCGGCGCAGGCCGCAAGGGGCGTCAGGTGACAGCGCCGTCCCGGCGCGTGCTGAAAGCGGCGTGCGAGCGGCTTGCCGAGACAGACATCGCCCTCGCCCGCGCTTACGAGGCGATCGGTGTGCCGGACTGGCGCGCGCACGCGCCGAGCTATGCCCTGCTGGGCGAGCTCATCTCTCACCAGCAAATCTCGCTGTCTGCGGCGGCGGCGATCTGGTCGCGCGTGAAGGCGCATCTGGGCGAGGTCACGGCGGAGGCCATGCTGGACGCCGATCCGGAAGCAATCCGGCTGTGCGGCATGTCGCGGCCGAAAGTGGCGCATCTGATTTCGATTGCTGAAGCCATGGTGAGCGGCCAGCTGAAGCTTGACCGTGTGTGCGCGGCGCCGCTGGACGAGGCGCGGGCCGAACTGCTGGCGGTGCGGGGCATCGGGCCGTGGACGGCCGAGCTGTTCCTGCTTTACGCGGTGGGAGCGCCGGACGCGTTCCCCACCGGCGATGTCGGGCTGATGGAGGCGCACAAGCGGCTGGGCGGGTACGAGCCGCGCCTCGACTCCAAGGCGTTCACCGCCCTTGGCGAAGGCTGGCGGCCGTACCGGGGGGTTGCCGCGCATCTTCTGTGGGGCTGGCTGCATGTGGACAGGGCCCGGGGCACAGCGTCCGGAGCGCAATGACCGCCGCCTCAAAGGCTGTGCCCCCCTTGCGTTCGGCCTTTCCTGTCATAATCTCATCAAGGGAATCGCCTACACAGCGGTAGGCCAAGCGAAGGAGCGCGCGTCTTCTGTAGGATCTGCACGACATCCGGGACCCTTTTGCGCCGGGGAGGTACACATGGCTGAAGTCATTACCGTGCCGCCCAATGGCCGCCCTGCCCTCGTTCTGAACGCAGATTTCAGGCCGCTCTCCTATTATCCCCTATCTGTGTGGCCTTGGCAGGAAGTGGTGAAAGCCGTGTTCCTCGACCGGGTCGATATCGTTGCCGAGTATGATTACGTGGTGCGCTCGCCGAGCCGCGAGATGCGCCTGCCTTCGGTGATCGCGCTGCGCGATTTCGTGCGGCAGGACCGCCCGCCGGCGTTTACGCGATTCAACGTGTTCCTTCGCGACGGGTTCGAGTGCGCCTATTGCGGCGCGCCGGACAATCTGACGTTCGACCACGTGATCCCCCGCTCGAAAGGCGGGCGCACGACTTGGGAAAACATCGTCACGGCCTGCAGCCCCTGCAACCTTGCCAAAGGCGGGCGGCTTCTGAAAGACAGCGACCTGGGCCTCCAGCGCCGCCCCTTCCGGCCGAACAATTACCAGCTGCAGGATATCGGCCGGAAATTCCCGCCGAACTACCTGCACGAGACCTGGATGGACTACCTCTACTGGGATGTGGAGCTGGAAGGCTAAAGCGGCGTTCCGGAACGTGGCAGCCAGGTTCCGGTCAATTGCTGCGACAAATCCAGAAAGTCCGCCTACGGACAGCCGCCCCAGTCAAACCGCCAGGCCTGGAAGTGCACGGGGTCGCCATTCGAATAGTTCAGCGCGTAGTAGGACTGGCCTTCGGTCAGGCAGGCACCGAGGCTTTCGGCTTCGGCGCGCAGGCGAGCGGCGGTGTCCTTGATCGGTTCGTCTGATTTCCGGTCTTCGTAGTTGAGAAGATAAACGACCGGATAGGCAGCCGCATCCGTCGGCAGGTCCAGCGGCGTTTGTGGCGGGTGCAGGTTCTGCGTGCCGAGCGTCAGGATGTAGGACGGTTCGGCATAGCCGAGCGCCAGAACACGCTCCGGGGCCGGAACATTGCAAAGTTTGCCCTCCCCCGGCACGCCGCACACATCTTCGAGGGCAAGGCGCGCGGTCTCGGTCGGCTGAACCCAGACCTGTGAGGGCAGCATGTAGATGCGGATGTGCCAACCGAGCGCGACGCTCGACAGGATCGCAAACGCGATCGCGGCGGTGACGTGACGGCGGGAGAATTCGATCAGCGCGAGGCCGGCCAGCGCGAAGCCCGTCCACCAGAGCCAGAGCGGGAATTCGCGGTATTGCGTCCAGGATGAAAGAACGTCTTCAGCCGCAGCGGTTTTGAAATCCCCGGCTGTCTCGGCCATGAAACTCGTTGTCACGCCCGGGAAGGACGCCGCCAGCAGGACCGTGGCGCCGAGGGTGAACAGGATGAAGCCGACCGTGTTGGTGACCGGCAGCTTGGCGCCGTCCATCAGCTTCACCGCAGCATAGCCGCACAGGAGGCCAAAGGCGGGATAGGCTGGCAGGATGTAATGGCTGAGCAGCGTCGGCATCAGCTCGAAGAAGGCATAGGTCAGGATGCCCCAGGCGAGCAGGAGGCGCAGGCCTTTCGTCTCAGCCGAAGCCTCTGGCGCGGGCGCCGTGCCGCGTGCCAGGATGCCCACGGCGGCGATGAACAGGAACGGCCAGGCGGGCAGCGGCTTCAGTGTACGGAGCGTTTCGGCGATGCTGCCGGCTTCAAACGGCGGCACCATGGCGAGCGCGAAGTTGAGGCCCAGCA
>JAIXVM010000187.1 GCA_027482995.1 Hyphomonadaceae bacterium
CGCCGACTGCCCGGCGCCCATACAGTTCGGCGACCGAATCGAAAAGGACATCCACCGAGGGACGGTGACCATTGACCGGCGGGCCCTCGCGCAACCGGCAGCGCGGCTGAAGACCGCCTGCGACTTCAAAGTGGGCCGCACCGCCAGGTGCAAGATAGATGTGACCCGGCAACAGGGGCGCGCCATCAAGCGCTTCCTGCACTTTTGGCGCGCATGTCCGGTCGAGCCGCGCCGCAAAGCTGGCTGTAAAACTCGCCGGCATGTGCTGAGTGATGACCGTAGGCGGACAATTCTCTGGGAATGGCGCGAGAACCTGCATCAGCGCTTCCACGCCGCCAGTAGAAGAGCCGATAGCAATGATCTTGTTACCCGGGCGATATCCGGCCTTGCGCGGACTCGGGGCGCCGCGATCTGCCGCTCCCCGCACATGCGCACGGGCCGCCGCTTTGACCTTGTCAACCAGGTCTTCGAAATCGGGCTTGCCGACACAGTCGAACGCGCCCAGCTCAAGCGCATCGATCGACGCTGAAGCACCTGCCTGTGTCAGAG
The DNA here is from genome assembly GCA_027482995.1 of Hyphomonadaceae bacterium. GTDB lineage: Bacteria > Pseudomonadota > Alphaproteobacteria > Caulobacterales > Hyphomonadaceae > Hyphomonas. The sequence goes on from JAIXVM010000187.1 coordinate 550, forward strand.
TCGATACCATGATCACCGGCATCGGCCGCAGCCGCATGATCTTCTCGAGAAACTCGATGCCGCTCATCTTGGGCATCTCGACATCAAGGGTAATGACGTCAGGATTGAGTTCCTTGATCGCCGCGCGCGCCTCGATGGGGTCAGCGGCCGTGCCCGCGATTTCGATGCCGGGATCTGCCGAAAGCGTCGCAACAATCAGCCCACGGATAGTGGGAGAATCGTCGACCACGAGTACGCGGATTTTCTTCATCAGCGCGCCCCTGACAGTTTGTAGACGGTCAATCCGTCGCTTTCATAGCCCGCAACATCGACGCGCTCGGAATGACCGATGTACAGCCTGCCCTCCGCCGTCAGCGCATTCTTGAAGCGGTTCCAAAGGAACGCCTGGGTGGCTTCCTCGAAATAGATGACGACATTCCGGCAAAAGATCACGTCAAACTGTCCGCGCATCGGCCAGTCGCCGATGAGATTGAGTTCCTTGAACACGATGAGATCGCGAACTTCCGGCCGGACGGTCCACATCCCGTCGCGCTCGCCATCGCGGCTTAGCCAGCGGCTTCTCAGCGCGGCCGGAATCGGCGCAACGGCATCTTCGCGGTACCGGCCCGCCTTGGCTTTCGCCACGATATTGGGATCAATGTCGCTGGCGAGGATGCGAAGATCGTATCGGCTGATGTCCGGGCAAAGGCCGAGGATCGTCAAAGCCAGTGAATAAGGCTCTTCGCCGCTCGAACATGCGGCCGACCAAAGCCGAACGCGCGCTCCGCTTTTCGCCGCCTCGATAAGCCGCGGGCCGACGCTGGTCCGGAAATGGTCGAAGTGGTGGGGTTCGCGGAAGAACCGCGTGACGTTGGTGGTGAGCGCCGCCATCATCTCGGTTCGCTCCCCTGCTCCCGCAGGGCTGACAGCGAAAGCGCAATACTCGTCGAAGCTGGCGAGCCCGAGCTTGCGGATACGTTTCGCCAAGCGCGAATAAACCAGCGTCGCCTTTGCTTGCGTGAGCGCGATGCCGGTTTCTTCCTTCAGGAACGCGGCAATCTGATCGAAGTTGCGCTGCGTGAGCGCATATTCGCCTTCAATCAAGGTTCGTGAACGCGGTGAGGCTGCCATGGGATTCATGCGGCGTACTCAAACTCCTGCACCGGTAACAATGCTACAAACTGCAAAAGGAACACATCCGGACTTTCGGAGGATGCGGCCCTGTAATCAAACTCGCGAGATCAAGCTGCGGTCACCCCCCACTTCCGCCGCGCCATTGCCACGTTCGTGGAGGGCGCGGCGGCGGGGGATCAGCTATTCAAGCGAGCCATTCGCTTTTCTTTCGCCCTAGAACTCCTGCCAATCGTCGTCGGACTTGGGTGTGCCTGCTCTGCCTGAGGCGTAGCGGGCCACCCGCTCGCGCTGCTGAAGCACGGGAGGATATGCGTTGGTTTTTGGCTTCGCCTTGGTGCGCGCGATGGTCTGCGTCTGTGTTGGCGAAATGCCGGTCTGGAAGCGCGAGACAAGGCTGATCAGCTCCTGCGCTTCCTGAGTCAGCGAGTGGCTGGCCGCAGTTGACTGCTCGACCATGGCTGCGTTCTGCTGGGTCACCTGGTCCATCTGGTTGATCGAGGTATTCACTTCGGCCAGTGCAGTTGCCTGTTCCTGCGCAGATGCCGCAATCTCCGACACCAGACCGCTGATCTCGTTGACCTTGATCACAATCTTCTGCAGCGCCTTGCCGGCTTCGCCAACAAGATCAACGCCGGTTTCAACATGCTGCGAGCTTGCCGAAATATGCCCCTTGATCTCTTTCGCAGCCTCGGAAGACCGCTGAGCGAGTGCCCGCACTTCGGACGCCACGACGGCGAAGCCTCGCCCCGCATCTCCAGCCCGCGCCGCCTCGACCCCGGCGTTCAACGCCAGCAGGTTCGTCTGGAACGCAATCTCGTCGATGACCCCGATGATCTGTGCAATCTGCTTGGAAGACTTTTCAATCTCCGACATGGCAGAAACGGCTTCCTGCACTACTTGACCCGAAGCTTCGGCGTCTGAACGGGTCGTCGCGACGAGACCATTCGCCTGCTTGGAGCCGTCTGCCGTCCTGCGGACCGTCGCTGTGATCTCATCGAGCGCGGCAGCAGTTTCTTCAAGGGTCGCCGCCTGTTGCTCGGTTCGACGAGACAGGTCATCAGACGCCTGACTGATTTCGCCCGCCCCGGTATGGATGCCGCCGGCGTTGACGATGATTGTCTTCATCGCGTCCTGCAGCTTGCCCATGGCTTCGTTGAAATCGCTCCGCAGCGTCTCATAGTCGCCTGGAAATGGCTCGCTTATGCGCGCAGTAAGGTCGCCGCCGGCCAGCCGGCCCAAACCTTGCGCAAGCCCTTTAACGACTGTGGCTTGCTCTTCTGCGCGTTCGGCGCGCTCTTTTTCACCTGCTCTTCGATCGAGCTCGGCTTTCGTTACGTCGTTTGCAATCTTTACGACTTTAAACGCCTTTCCATTTCCATCAAGAATTGGAGTGTAGACTGCCTGAAGCCAGATTTCGCGGCCGCCCTTGCCCAAGCGCTTGAAGATGTCCGTGGACGAAGATCCTCTGCGCAAGTCATCCCAGAAAGCCCGATACGCCTGCGAGTTTCGGTAGCTGTCCTCAACGAACATCGAATGATGCCGACCCAAAACTTCTTGCAGGGAATAGCCAAAGGCTTGGCAGAAGTTTTCGTTCGCATGCAGGATCACACCGTCCAGACTGAACTCGATGATCGCCTGAACACTGTCGAGCGCCTTCAAAACGCTGGCGTTCTTGCGTGCCTCCGTTACGTTGTCCCATTGCAACACGTTACCCACATATTGCTTGCGCTCATCGTAGACAGCGCTGACGTTGAGGACGAACTTCAGATCCCCGATCGAGATATCGGTGCGGTGCGGCAAACGGGACGTGTCGGCGAGCATCTGGCGTTGATGCGTTGGATTTTTGTGGAACGCGTCAATGTTCCATCCAATGATCGCATCGGGATTAAAGTTTGGCCAAGCCTTGCGAAACGTATCGCCATTCTCCGCGAACAGTTTCATTGTTCCTTCGTTGACGGACGTAACTTTGAAGTTGCGATCGACCGTCATCATCGCCGCTGTTGAGTTTTTATACGCC
>JAIXVM010000119.1 GCA_027482995.1 Hyphomonadaceae bacterium
CCACATTGTCATGGTTGGAGAGGCCTGCGAGCATGAGCGCCGCCGCCGGACCCTCCGTGGGCAGAATATCGGCAGGTTTCAGCGGCGCGCCTTTCTGTCCGCAGGCGAGCACGCCCCGGTGCATCGGAAAGCCGGCCACCGCGTCCATCACGCCCTGCGGCGCCACATAGACGGGCACCCCTTCCGGCACGCGGGCAAGCAGGCCGGCCAGGGGCTCCAGCCGCGTCTCGCACAGGAACAGGCTTTCGACTTCGAACCGCCCGCGCGTCAGCAGCGTTTCCAGTGTGACCCTGCCTTCGACGATGAACCGTCCGCCATGGCCCCCCGTGAGGTCGCGCTCGCGGACAGACAGAAAAGCCGCGACCCTCGGGTCGCGGCTGTCTGTAATGGTCACAAGGTTCGGAGCCTCAGTCGCCAACCGGCAGGCCCTGTTCCTTGGCGAGGCGCTTCATCGTCTTCTGCAACTTCTCGAACGCGCGCACTTCGATCTGGCGGATGCGTTCGCGGCTGACGCCGTACTGGTCGGAGAGTTCTTCCAGCGTCTTCGGCTCGTCGATCAGGCTACGCTCGGTCAGGATGTGGCGCTCACGCTCGGAGAGGTCTTCCATCGAGCGCGTCAGCAGTTCCATCCGGCTGTCGAGTTCTTGGCGGTTGGCGAAGGTCTCGGCCGTGCCGGGCTCATCATCCGCCAGCCAGTCCTGCCATTCCATGTCGCCGTCCGCGCCCATCGGCACGTTGAGCGAGGCGTCGGAGCCGGACATGCGCCCGTTCATTGAGTAGACTTCAGCCTCGGTGACGTTGAGCTTCTCGGCGATCAGCTGGGCCTGCTCGGGGCGCAGGTCGCCCTCGTCCAGCGCCTTCATCTCGCCCTTCAGGCGGCGAAGGTTGAAGAACAGCTTCTTCTGCGCGGCGGTGGTGCCTAGTTTCACGAGGCTCCAGCTGCGCAGGATGTATTCCTGGATCGCGGCGCGGATCCACCACATCGCATAGGTGGCGAGGCGGAAGCCCTTTTCGGGGTCGAATTTCTTGACCGCCTGCATCAGGCCCACGTTGCCTTCGGAAATCACTTCAGCCATCGGCAGGCCGTAGCCGCGATAGCCCATCGCAATCTTCGCCACGAGGCGCAGGTGCGAGGTGACCATCCGTTCGGCGGCCTCGGTGTCTTCATGATCGCGCCACTGGCGGGCGAGCATGAATTCCTCGTTTTTCTCGAGCATCGGGAACTTGCGGATCTCGCTGAGATAGCGGCTCAGTCCTTGTTCTGGACTGAGGGCAATCGATCCGGCTTTGGTTGGCGTATTGGCCATGTTTCGTCCTCCTTATGAGAGCAGGGTCCCGTTTTCGGCGGCCCGCCTCGGCTTTCGAACTACCCCGGCACCTTAGTCCTGCCTCGCAGCAACGTCGCCGCCGGGGACGCGCAATTGATCCATCGCGCTTTTGCATAAATAGGAATTGGGGCGCGCGTGTGGAAGAGGCGCCAGGACCGCTTTTTGACCGGGATTAAATCTCGGTAACGCCCCGGCGTTCCTCGGCCATGTAGGCGGCGGAGCGCATCTCGAAGAGGCGGCTCGCCGTGCGCTGGAATTCGAAGGCGCCGTCGCCGTCAGGGTAGAGCCGGTCGGGCTCGGCGGCGGCGCTGGCGACGAGCTTGGTCCGGGCCTCGTAGAGCGCGTCGATCAGGCTGACGAAACGGGCCGCTTCATTGCGCCGGTCCGGGGTGAGCAGGGGGATGCTTTCGAGAATGACCGTGTGGAAGGTCGCAGCGATCGCCAGGTAATCGAGCGAGCCCAGCGGGCGCGCGCAGAGCTCCTCGAAGGTGAAGCGCGCGACGCCGGCCGCTTCGCGGGAGACGTCGAGTTTCCGGCCCTTGATGGTCAGCACGCAGTGTTTCGGCTCGGCCCCGAGCGTCAGCCGGGTCCAGGCAAGGTCCAGTGCCGCCGAACTGCCTGCGCCGAGCGGCGCGTACCAGACCGGCGCTTCGACCAGACGGTCTAGCCGGTAGTCACGCGCGGAGGCGAGTTCCACGACGTCGCAGCGCGCCTTCAGCCGCTCGATGAAGGGCAGGAACAGCGCGCGGTTGATGCCGTCCTTGTACAGATCATCGGGTGTGCGGTTGGAAGTCGCGACCACCGTGACGCCGTGGGCGAACACCGCGTCGAACAACCGGCCGAGGATCATCGCATCGGCGATCTGCGTGACCTGGAATTCGTCGAAGCACAGGAGGTGCGCCTCGCTGGCGATCTGCTTGGCGACCGGGGCGATCGGGTCATCGCCGGCCTCCTTGACGCGCCAGGGCGAGCGCTTGCGGTCCGCCTCGCTCATCTTGCGCCAGACATCGAGGCGCTCGTGCACTTCGGCCATGAATTCGTGGAAGTGGACGCGCCGCTTGGGCGCGATTTTCGCTTCGGCAAAGAACAGGTCCATCAGCATGGACTTGCCGCGTCCGACGCCGCCCCAGAGATAGAGGCCGCGCGCAGGTTCCGGCGCCTTGCCGAACAGACTGCGCTTCGGTGGTTTGGCGAGTGCCAGCGCGAGGGCGTCGAGGCGGCTGGCGGCTTCGGCCTGCGCCGGGTCGCCCGTCAGCGCGCCCGAGGCGACGCGTTCGTCATACCTTGCCCGGACGCTGCCCATCCTGCCGTCAGCCAAAGCGGTCTGCCGCCTGCGCGATGAACTCGCCCAGCGTTTCCGGTCGCACCAGGAGCGTCGCGATCACGCCCGCGACCGCGCCGCCGAGGTGGGCCTCATGGCCGATGATCCGGTCCGCCCGCAGCGAGAAGACATAGCTGAACACAACGTAGAGCACGCCGAACACGATGCCCCACATGGGGATGACAAAGAAGGCGAGCAGGATGGCGAAGGGCTCGAACAGGCAGAAGGCGAGGATCATGCCGGAAAGTGCACCCGAGGCGCCCGCGGCGCGGTAGTCCGGCTCATTGCGGTTCTGCACATAGGCCCAGACGCTGCCGCCGATCAGGGAGGCGAAATAGACGATGGCAAAGCCAAGCCCGCCCAGGATGCCCTCGCAGATCGGGCCGAACATCCACAGGCCGTACATGTTCAGGAACAGGTGGAACTGGTTGACGTGCAGGAAGCCAGAGCTGAGGCCCCGGTACCATTCGCCCTTGTCGCGCATCGGGCCGACCCAGAGCACGTTCTGCGACATGAATGCCTGGTTCGAGAAGGCGATCATGCTGGCCACGATATTCAGGGCGAGCAGGCCCATCGTGACGGGCGAGGCGAAGAGGCTGTCCATCGTCTGATCCCGGTTCTCAGGCCCCGTAACGACAAACCGCCCGGAAGCCTTCTCCCGGGCGGCTTAGCAATCGAAGGCTGCTGACGGCAAGCGCGGCGATCAGGCAGCCCGCGCCGAACGGGGGGCGGGCACGGCGCCGGCGGCCGGCATCAGTTCCATGAAGAAGTCCTCGAAGGTCTCGGGCCGCTGGATGAAGCGGTTGAAGGGCAGGTTCGCCTTGAACACGGCCTGCGGGTGGATATTGGCGCCGCAGCGGGCGGCCGACGCAACCGCCTGGTCACGGCCTTCCAGCGAGGAGACAACGGCGATCCGGTATTTGCCCATATTGGCCACGCGGGCGATCGTCATGTCAGGGTCGATGCTGTCCGGCAGGCCGAGATCGAGCACGACAAGGTCGAAACGCTCGAGGCGCAGGCGCGTTTCGGCGGCCATCAGCGTCGGTGCCATCACGAGATCCACCTGAACCCGCGCGCGCGCCGCCTTGTCAGCGGCAATCGCCAGCATGTCGCGCACCGGCTCATGATCTTCAACCCACAGAACTTTCATCTACTCATACCTCGATCAGGACACTGGCTGGAGGGCTGAAGCGTTAAGCTGGCCCCCTTGATGGGTTCACCATGCCACGGGCGTCTTGCGCCTTGGTAAATCGAAACTTTCCCAAACCTGAAAATTCGGCCCGTTTGCACATTTCCGGGGGATAATTTGAGGTCTTTGGCGCCCTTTGCACGCTTTCCGGCTGGCCCTATGCTGCCAGAGACACGGAACATTTCCCCGCCACAGGGGCCAAGAGGCGCAGAATGACAGACGAAATCGCCGCCGCCCTGGCCAAATCCCGCGCGAAGTCCGCCTTCGCAGGCGCCGAATCCCGGCCCGGCGCGCATATTGTCGACGTGCTGATCGAGGAACGCTGCCCGAAACTGCGCGCCAGCGCGGCCTGGCCGGTCGCCCGGCCGATCCTTTACTCGATGCTCGGCTACCGCAAGGCGCGGGCGATGGCCGACGAGCTCGTCCAACTGAACGGGCGCGAATCGTTTGACCTGCTCTCCCGCCAGCTGTCCTTCGACATGTCGGTCAACGGGATCGACCGCCTCCCGGCCACCGGGCGCTGCATCGTCGCGGCCAACCATCCGACCGGGCTCGCGGACGGTGTCGCGGTCTGGGACCTTTTGAAGCGCAAGCGCAGCGACATCGTTTTCTTCGCCAATGCGGACGCCATCCGCGTCAATCCGCGCTTCGAGGATGTGATCATTCCGGTCGAGTGGGTAGTGGCCAAACGTTCGCCCGCCAAAGCGCGCGAGACGCTGAAGCGCGCGGCCGCGGCGTTCGAGGAAGAGAAATGCGTGGTCATTTTTCCGTCCGGCCGTCTCGCCCGCAAGGTTGAAGGCCGCCTCGAGGAGAAAGACTGGTTCCCGACGGTCGTGGGCCTTGCGAGGAAGCAGGCGGCGCCGGTCATTCCGTTGAACCTCGAAGCGCAGAACTCCGCGCTCTATTACCTGCTGTGCGATCTCTCGAATGAACTGCGCGACATCACGCTGTTCCATGAGCTGCTCAACAAGCGC
>JAIXVM010000107.1 GCA_027482995.1 Hyphomonadaceae bacterium
CTGGATTTCGCGGCGGCAAACCTGCCGAAGGCTGCCCTCGCCCTGACACAGAAGGCCCGTCTCAAATTGTCCCGCCTCCAGCTTTCGCCCGCCATGCTCAAATCGGAAATCCGACAGGGCTACAAACGGCTGCGCGATACGGCCGTACGGGCGCGACCGGCCCTGATGCGCCTCATCGAACGGCGCAAGACGGCGCTCGCGGCAGAATCGAAACTGCTGGAAACCCTGTCCTATCAGGCCACGCTCAAGCGCGGCTACGCGATTGTTCGCGACAACGATGGCCGCCTCATCCGGTCGGCGTCGATTGCCTCGGGCACGGAGCAGTTCAAAGTCAGCTTCGCCGATGGCGACGTCTTAGCCGCACCCCTGGACGCGCCGCCACCAAAGCCGAAATCGCAATCTGCACCGCGCACGCCCGGTCAGCAGGGCAGCCTTTTCTGATCCGATGCATTCCAAACCGTTCTTCAGCGACAAGGACTGCTCCACCCTTCTCGCCAGCTTCTGCGCCATCCGCTTCGCCGGCCTCGCCACGGCGCGAGAAATGCGTACACTATCCTCATGACGCCGCCCCCTGCTTTCCTCGCCGCTGCCAAGGACCTGCTCGGCCCCAAAGGCTGGACGGATGATCCTGACAAACTGCTTGCGGTGTCCACCCCTTGGCGTGGCACCTACCAGGGTGAGACGCCGTTCATCGCCCGGCCAGCCTCAACAGAAGAGGCCGCCGCACTCGTGAAGCTGTGCGCGCAAAACAGCGTTGCGATCACGCCGCAAGGCGGCAACACCGGCCTCGTCGATGGTGGCACGCCGCACGGCGAGGTGTGTGTGTCGATGACGCGGATGACCGCCGTGCGCGAGGTTGATCCGTTCAACAATTCGATGACGATCGAAGCGGGCGCAACGCTCGTGACCGCGCAGGAAACGGCGGACGCGGCAAACCGCCTTTTTCCTCTCTCCCTCGGCTCGCAGGGCACCGCCACGCTGGGCGGCCTGATATCGACGAATGCTGGCGGCGTCGCCGTGCTGCGCTACGGCATGATGCGCGATCTTATCCTTGGCCTCGAAGTCGTGCTGCCCTCCGGCGAGATCTGGGATGGCCTGTCCGGCCTGCGCAAGAACAATACCGGCTATGACCTGAAGCATCTGTTCGCCGGCGCCGAAGGCACCCTTGGCCTCATAACCGCCGCGACGTTCAAGCTGTTTCCGAAAGTTCAGCGGGCCACCGCCTGGGTCATCGTCGCGACCGCAGAAGATGTTGTGAAGCTGCTCGCGCTCGTGCGCGACCATGCGGGCGACTCGGTGACAAGTTTCGAGATCATCCCTGCCAACGCAGTGGCGATGGTTGCCGCCGATATTCCGGGTACGCGCGATCCGCTGCCCGCCAATGCCGAGTGGCGTGTGCTGATCGAAATCTCGCAGCCCCGCGCCGAGCAGGCGGAAGTATTGCTGACGGCGGCGCTTGAAGCGGGCGCGGAAGCGGGCTTCGTTCAGGACGCCGTCATTGCCGCCAGCGAGACCCAGGTCCGATCCTTCTGGCATATCCGCGAGACGATCCCGCTCTCCAAGCGCGCCTACGGCACGGCCCTCAACCAGGACATCTCCGTCCCGATCAGCCGAATTCCCGCCTTCATCGACGCCTGCAACGCGGCCGTTCGGGCAATTGTTCCGCCTGCAGACTTTGTCATCTTCGGCCATGTGGGTGACGGCAATCTGCACTATTCCGTTGTCGAGCCGGCGGGAGCCGGTGAACCGGTCCTGAAGGCCCACGAAGCGGCGGTCACGCGCTGTGTGTTCGAAACGGTCACCGCTTTCGGTGGCTCCATCTCTGCCGAGCACGGCGTGGGGCGCCTGAAGCGCGACGAACTCGCACGCCTGAGACCAGCCGCGGCCACCGAAGCCATGCGCGCCATCAAGAAAGCGCTTGATCCGCAAAATATCATGAACCCCGGCCGCGTCGTCAGCGTCTGAACGGAGCCAAACCATGAAGGGCATTTTGCTGGCAGTCGCTTTTCCCCTTGTGTTGGCCGCATGTGAAGATGCGCCTCCGCCGGAAAATATTACAATCGGCGGTGCGTGTAGCTATGAGACGACCGAAACGACGGCGACGATCGCGGGCCGCAATGATACTGGTGAAGTGGGTTTGGTTGCCGCCGATGGCCATGAATTCGTGCTGGACGTTGGCGATTTCGCCGACATCGGCGTTATGCCGGAACCAGGCGCAACCTTCCGGGTGAGTAAGGACACGATCACCAGCGGAACCTGCGTCCCCTGGTCCTACAGGCTTTTAGGTCCGGAGACGACATCCACCGTTCCCGTACCGGAAAATGTCTCTGCACCTCCGGTTATCGGTGGCCCCTGCACCTATGAAGACAGCACAGTGGTTGGCACGATACTTCAAGTCGAAGGCGCAGATGTTGCCTTGATCGAAGCGGATGGCACACCCTTCTTCCAGGACCTCTCGGCGTTCCAGTCGGTCAATTCCAATCCGCAGCCGGGAGATCGTTTCGAGATAAGCAAAAGCAGCATCGTGCAAGGAACGTGCACGCCCGTAAGCTATCTCGTAACTCGTCAGCTGGCGGATTGAAGTGCGGCGAGTGGCAGACGCCTAGCGCCGTCCGAACAGGCGCTCGATGTCGGCCAGTTTCAGTTCCACATATGTCGGGCGACCATGATTGCATTGGCCGGAATGAGGCGTTGCCTCCATCTGCCGCAAGAGGGAATTCATCTCCTCGCCCGTAAGGCGGCGTCCGGCGCGCACCGACGAGCGACACGCCATGTTGCCCATCACTTCCTCGAACCGTTCCTTGAGCGCCAGACCCGCATCATACTCCGCAAAGTCGTCGGCAAGGTCTCGCAGCAGCCCGGCTGTGTCCATTTCTCCAAACAAGGCGGGCGTGGCCCGCACACAGACCGCGCCGGTCCCGAAGCCTTCGAGTTCAAGGCCGAGCGAAGCGAGATCGCCGGCACGTTCGAGGATCCGCGCCGCTTCGTCTTCGGTCAGCTCAACGATATCCGGAATCAGCAAGGCCTGCCGGCGTACGCCGCCTTCTTCCATCTGGCGCTTCATCGCCTCGTAGACGAGGCGCTCATGGGCCGCGTGTTGATCGACGATGACGATACCGTCCGCTGTCTGAGCAA
>JAIXVM010000159.1 GCA_027482995.1 Hyphomonadaceae bacterium
GCCGGAATTCTCGTCTCAGGTGCTCGACAGCCTGCGCCAACCGCTCGAGGCCGGCGAAGCTGTCATCGCCCGCGCGAACCGGCATGTTCGCTATCCCGCGCGCTTCCAGCTGATTGCGGCGATGAACCCGTGCCGCTGCGGGGGAGGACCGGGGGCGGCGGCCTGCCAGCGCGGCCCGCGCTGCGCGCAGGACTACCAGTCGCGTATCTCCGGCCCGTTCCTCGACCGGATCGACCTCTTTTACGAAACGCCTCCCGTGACCGCCGTCGATCTCAGCCTGCCCGCGCCAAGCGAAGGGTCTGAGGAGGTTCGCGCGAGGGTGGCCCGTGCGAGAGAACGCCAGGCTGGCCGGTTCGAAGCCGGCCCGGAAGGCCGGCGGCTGGTGAATGCCGACATGCCGCCCGCGGCCATCGACCTGTTTGCCTTGCCGGACAGTGCGGGCGCCGCGCTGCTGTCTGAGGCGGCGGTCAAGCTTGCCCTCACGGCCCGGGGTTATACCCGCGTGCTGAAGGTCGCGCGCACGATTGCCGACCTCGACAATTCGGACGCCGTCCGGCGGGTGCATGTCGCGGAAGCGCTGAGCTACCGGTTCCGCCCGGCCAGCGGCGCGTCTGCCCAAAGCGGTGCGGCCATAGCCCGGTGACGGGCCCGGCACACGGCCAAGGCCCGGTCTTTACCGGTTAAGGCTCTGATCAGGCCTTTGGATTAGGCTCTTCGGATGACCTCTTCCAAGAACGACACGACTGCGAATGGCTCACCCGAGCAGGCCTTCCTGGCCACGGCCAGCCATGAGATTCGAACGCCGCTCAACGGCATTCTCGGCACGGTTTCGCTGCTGCTTGAAACCGACCTGACACCGGCCCAGCGCGAATATGCCGAGACGATCCGGCTGTCGGGCGGCCGGCTGCTCGACCTGCTGAACAATGTGCTCGACTATGCCCGCCTCGACGCCTCGGCGGTTGAGCTGGAATCCGAAAACTTCTGTCCGTTGCGGCTCGCGCGGGAAGTCGTGGAACTCCTGTCGCCGCGCGCGCATGCCTCCGGGCTCGATCTAGCGGTGCGCTCCCTGAAATGGCCGGTGCCCGTTTACCGCGGCGATGCCGGGCGCCTCCGGCAGATCCTGTTCAATCTCGTCGGCAATGCGCTGAAGTTCACGACCCAGGGCGCCGTCCTCGTCGATATCGAGCCCGGGCCGGATGCGCTGGTGTTCCGGGTCCGCGACACCGGGCCGGGCATCGCGCCGGAGGATCAGGCTCGCTTGTTCGAAGCGTTCCGCCAATCCTCCTCGTCCGACGCCTACCGCGACGGCGGCGTGGGCCTCGGTCTCGCCATCGTGAAACGGCTTGCCGACCTGCTCGGTGGCAGCGTCAGCGTGACTTCGCAACCTGGCGACGGCGCGGTGTTCTCTTTGGAGGTGCCGCTGCGCGTGGCCGATGCGCCGCCGCTGCATGACGCCGTGCATCTCGGCGGCCGGATCGGACTCGCCGGCCTGCCGCCCGCGACCGCGCTGGCGCTGGCCTCGGTCATCTCGGGTTTCGAGGCCGAGCCTTGGCAGATCGACTTGTCCTCCGGCCCGTTGCCTCCGGGGCTGGACGTCGTGCTGCTCGGCGCCGATCTGCCCGAGGCGCTGGTGGCCAAGCTGGCCGAGCAGGCGCCCGCGCTCGTGGTGCTCCGTCCCGAGGATCGAGGCGCCCTCGGCCGGTTCCGCGAACTGGGCTGCCTGGGCTGGCTCGTGCGGCCCCTGCGCACCGCGTCGCTGGCCGAGCGGATCGTGCTGGCGCGCAGCGGGCGCCTCGTTCCGGAAGAGCCGGCCTCCGAAGACGGGGCGGGGCGCGTGCTCATCGCCGACGACAACCCGGTCAACGCCCTCATTGCACGCCGCGCCTTGGAATCGGCCGGATTTACGGTCACTGTGGCCGCCACGGGAAGCGAAGCGCTGGACGCGGCCGAGCGGACCCGGCCTGACCTTGTGCTGATGGATCTGAGGATGCCCGTGATGGATGGATTCGAAGCGATGCGGCGTCTCCGGGCCGGGGGCTTCAAGGCGCCGATCATCGCGGTCTCGGCCGAAATCAATCCGGATATCGAACGCCGCGCGCGCGAGTGCGGAGCAAGCGGCGTGGCCGCCAAGCCGCTGGACGCCGCCGCACTGAGAGCGCTGGCCCGCGACTGGACCACTGCCGGCCGCCTGACGGGCGCTGCATGACGGACGCTGCGGCGAGCCCCGGTCCGGAAAAGTCCCCGCCGCGCTTCATCCGTGCGCTGAAGGCCATGCGTGACCGGCGCATGGCGGCGATGTTCCTGCTCGCGCTCTCGGCGGGCCTGCCTTACGGCGCGGTGCTCGGCACGCTGAACGCCTGGCTAACGACCGAGGGCGTGACGCCTTCGACCATCGGCGTGCTTTCCATCGTGACGATCGGCTATGCCTTCAAGTTCCTCTGGTCGCCGGCCTTCCAGACGGCCCGCCATCCCTTTCCATTCCTTGGGCCGCGCCGCACCTGGCTTATGAGCCTTCAGCTGCCCATCGCCGGCCTCCTGTTCCTGCTCGCCTTCTCCCGCCCCGGCGAGAATATCGGTTTCGTCGCCGTCATCGCGCTGCTCGCGGCGCTCTTCTCGGCCACGCACGACATTGTGCTCGATGCTTGGCGGATCGAGGTTGCGCGCTCCGAAGAAGACAAGGACCTGATGGCCGCGCTTTACCAGTTCGGTTACCGGATCGCGGGCTTCATCACCGGCTTTCTCGCGCTGCTGCTGGCGGGCTATTTCGGCTGGGTCGTCGTCTACCTGATGATTGCGGCGATGATGCTTCTGTCGATTGCGGGCACGTTCGTCGCGCCTGAGCCGGAAATCCAGACGGGCGACGGCAATCGGCGGCTGACCTTCCAGGCGCGCATCCCTGAGCGCGAGCGCAATGTCGCCACCCTGCTCGTCTCGGCCGGCTGGGTCGCTGCTTTTCTGATGATTGCCGGCTTCGTGATCGCCTCCTTCACGCAGGTGCCTCCGCCGAAGGGCGGAGCTTTTGTCACCGAACAGGGCCCGTGGATTGTCGGCCTCACCGTGCTGCTGCCGGCGGCCGGCGCGCTGTTCCTGCTCCTGCGTCACGGCCGCGAACCGGCGGAGATTGTCGACGGGCCAAGCAGTGAGCCCGCTCTCGCGCGCACGATGCGCGCCGTCTTCCGGTCGATCTTCGATCCGCTGATGGACCTGATCGGCCGTCTCGGCTGGGGCGCCTTGCTGGTCCTGTTGTTGGCGCTCACGTACCGGTTCACCGACTCGGTCTGGGGCTCGTTTGCCTATCCGTTCTATCTGGATGACCGGTTCGGCGCCCTGCATCACACAATGGCGGATGTGGCGGTCGCGTCCAAATTCTTCGGCGTCCTGATGACCGTCGCGGGCGCCGCGCTCGGCGCGGTCGTCATCAGCTTTCTTGGACGGATGCCGGTGCTCGTGCTGGGGGCGATCCTTGCGGCGGCGACAAACCTTCTGTTTGCGGACCTTTCGCGCGGCGGTCTGGGGATCGATGCCTTCCTCGAGTGGACGCAGCTCGCCGAGCCGTTCCGCGCCTTTGCCGGTTGGGCGGCGGCGATCTCGCCCGAAGGGCAGGGCGCCGAAGCGGGCGACCGGATGGCGCGCCTGATGATCGCGATTGCGGGCGAGAACCTCGCAGGCGGTTTTGCCAGCGTTGCGGTCGTCGCCTACCTCACCTCGGTGGTGAACCCGCGATTTGCGGCCGTGCAATATGCGTTGCTCGCGTCACTGACGATGCTGATCGGCACGCTTGGCCGCCCTTGGCTTGGCGCGTTAATCGAGAGCGAAGGCTACTACGCCGTCTTCATCATCACCTTCTGGCTCGGCGGCGTGGCCGTCGCCCTGTCCGTGCTCGAATGGATCCGTCAGGCGCTTGAGGCGCCGCCCGTTTCAGAGGCGGCGGCCTAAAGGCGCCTAGGCGCTATGCACCTGGTCGATATCGAAGGCGGCCAGCGTTGCCAGGTCCACGATGTCGCCCACCGTGGCGCCGAGCGAGGCAATCTGCACCGGCTTTTCGAGACCCAGCAGCATCGGGCCGATCACGATGGAGCGGCTCATCTGCTCGAGCAGGTTCGTCGCAATCGAGGCCGAATGGATCGCAGGCATGATCAGCACGTTGGCAGGCCCCGTCAGGCGCGAGAACGGATACTGAAGGCGCAGGTTCGGATTCAGCGCGACGTCGGCATTCATGTCGCCTTCGTATTCGAAGTCGATGCCCGGCGTGCGGTCGAGGATCGCCACGGCCTCGCGCACCTTGTCGGCGCGCTCGCCCATCGGGTTGCCGAAGGTTGAGTAGGACAGGAACGCCACGCGCGGGGTGAAGCCCATGCTGCGCACCGCGCGCACGGCTTCCAGCGCAATGTTGGAGAGTGTCTGGCCGTCCGGCAGTTCGTTGACGCTGGTATCGGCGATGAAGATCGTCTTGCCGAGATTGATCACCATCGACATGCCGATCACGGCCTGTCCGGGGATCGGGTCGAGCACGAGGCGCGCATCGGTCAGCGCCGCGTCATAGCTGCGGGTCACGCCCGTCACCATGCCATCGGCGTCGCCATTCTTCAGCATGCAGCAGCCGAACACGTTGCGGTCCTGGTTCACAAGGCGCTGCACGTCGCGCTTGAGGTAGCCTTTGCGCTGCAGGCGGGCGTACAGCATGTCCACATAGACCGGGTTGTTGTCAGACAGGCGCGCGTTGATGATGTCGAGCGAGCCGGCGGGTACGCCCATCTGCTCCATCATGGTCACCACCTGCGCCTCGCGCCCGATCAGGATCGGGTGGCCGAGACCCTGGTTCTTGAAGCTCCAGGCGGCGCGCACGACGGCGGCCTCTTCGCCTTCGGCAAACACGATCCGGCGTTTCACATCGCGGCAGCGCGCCTGCACGCCTTGCAGGAACCCGGCAGCCGGATCGGCCCGGCGCACAAGACTGCGGCGGTAGGCGTCCATGTCGGCGATCTGCTTGCGGGCGACGCCGGAATCCATGGCGGCCTGCGCCACCAGCGGCGGCACGAAACTGATCAGGCGGGGGTCGAACGGTGAGGGGATGATATAGTCGCGGCCGAAGCTCGGCCGGGCGCCGTGATAGGCGGCGGCAACTTCGTCCGGCACGTCCTCGCGGGCCAGTTCGGCGAGCGCGCGCGCAGCCGCAACCTTCATTTCTTCGTTGATGCTCCGTGCCCGGACATCCAGCGCGCCGCGGAAGATGTAAGGAAAGCCAAGCACGTTGTTGACCTGGTTGGGATAGTCCGACCGGCCGGTGGCGATGATCGCATCATCGCGCACGGATTTGATATCTTCAGGTGTGATCTCCGGATCGGGGTTTGCCATCGCGAAGATGATCGGGTTCTTGGCCATCGACTTGACCATGTCCTTCGTCACCGCGCCCTTCACCGAAAGGCCGAGGAAGACGTCGGCGCCCTCCATCGCTTCCGACAGTGTGCGTTTCGCGGTCTTGACGGCGAAGGCAGACTTGAACTGGTCCATTTTCTGCGTGCGGCCTTCAAAGACCACGCCGGCTGTATCGCAGAGCAGGATGTTCTCGCCCTTCACGCCAAGGTGGCGGATGAGGCCCGCGACAGACAGGCCCGCCGCGCCGGCGCCAGAGATCGCCACCTTCACGTCCGACAGTTTGCGACCGGTGATATGGCAGGCATTGATCAGACCGGCGGCTGCGATGATTGCCGTGCCGTGCTGGTCGTCATGGAAGACCGGAATGTCGAGTTCTTCGCGCAGACGGCTCTCGATGATGAAGCAGTCCGGCGCCGAAATGTCTTCAAGGTTGATGCCGCCCCACGTGGCGCCAATATTGCGCACGGTACGGATGAAATCCTCCGCATCCGTCGTATTCACCTCGATGTCGAAACTGTCGATGTCGGCGAAGCGCTTGAACAGCACCGCCTTGCCTTCCATCACTGGCTTCGAGGCCATCGGCCCCAGGTTTCCGAGACCCAGGATGGCCGTGCCATTCGAAATCACGGCGACGAGGTTGCCTTTGGACGTATAGTCATACGCACGGTCAGGGTTTTCCGCGATCGCCAGAACCGGAACCGCCACGCCCGGGCTATAGGCCAGCGACAAGTCACGCTGCGTGCTCATCGGCTTCGTCGGGTTCATCGAGATCTTGCCCGCCGTCGGGTGCGAGTGGAAATCGAGGGCTTCCTGATCGGTGAAGCTCGGGCGTTGCGTGGTCATGAGGGCTCTGCATCAGTTGGAATGGCGATGCACCCGTCTAGGCCGCGCCGATGCGGCTGCCAACAGCCAAATCCGCACAGATGACCCCTCCGGCTTTGCGAATCTCCCGGCCCGGGCTAGCGTGCGGCCCCATGTCGGACACCGCCCCGAAACCCCCGCCCGCTGCGGCTGCTGCGTCCGAGCCGACGCCGTTCATGGCGCAGTACCTGTCGATCAAGGCGGCCCAGCCGGACGCGCTCCTGTTCTTCCGGATGGGCGATTTCTACGAGCTGTTCTTCGAGGATGCCGTCACCGCGGCCAGGATCCTCGACATCACATTGACCGCCCGCGGGGAACATGACGGCGCGCCCATCCCGATGGCGGGCGTGCCGTATCACGCGGCCGACGGCTATCTCGCCCGCCTGATAAAGGCCGGCTGCCGGGTCGCGGTGTGCGAGCAGACGGAAAGCCCGGCGGACGCGCGCAGGCGTGGCTCGAAATCCATTGTCCGGCGCGAAATCGTGCGGGTTGTGACACCGGGCACCCTGACCGAGGACACCCTGCTGCCCGCCCGCCAGGGCCAGGCGCTCGCCGCGCTGGCCTTCACCGGGCAGGGCGAGGCGGCGCTCGCCGTGTGCGACGTGTCCACCGGCCTGTTCGAATTGACGGCGCTGGACCCCGCCCGTGTCGGTGACGCGCTGCTGGCCTGGCCGCTGAGCGAATTGCTGGTCTCGGACGCCGACCGCGATCGTCCCGCGCTCTCGGGCCTGCGCGAGGTGGTCACAGCGCCCATCACCGAACGCCCCGCCCGGACAGGCACGCCAAAGTCCGGCGAGGCCCTCCTCAAGGAAGCTTTCGGCGTCGCCGCCCTCGACGGCCTCGGCAGTTTCGCGAAGCCGGAACTGGCCGCCGCCGGCCTGCTGCTCGACTATGTGAAGCTCACGCAGGCGGGGCGCCCGGCACGCCTCGCCGTGCCCCGGCGCGCGGAGCCGGGCGACACGCTGCTGATCGATCCCGCCACCCGCGCCAGTCTCGAGATCGACCGGTCCTATGCGCGCGGCCGTGAAGGCACGCTGCTTGCGGCCATCGACCGGACCGTCACGGCCCCTGGCGCGCGGTTGCTCGCCGCCCATCTGTCACGCCCGTCTCGCCATCGTGACGAGATCGAGGCCCGCCTGGACGCGGTCAGCTTCTTTGCCGCCGAACGCTTGGCACTGGCCGATGTGCGCGCCGCCCTGAAAGCTGCACCGGATCTTGAGCGCGCCTGCATGCGCCTCGCGCTTGGCCGAGGCGGTCCCCGCGACCTGCAAGCGCTGGCGCGCGCGCTGACATCCGGCGCGAAATCGGCGGCAATCCTGACCGCGTCTGGCGCATCGCTCCCGCAACGCCTCGGATCTGCGGCCCGCGTGCTCAGCCTTGACGGCATGACCGGGCTTCAGGCGCTCGCGGCGGATCTGTCAGCCGCGCTCGTGGAAACACCGCCCCTGCTCGCCCGCGAGGGCGGTTTCGTTGCCCCGGGCTGGGATCGGTCGCTCGATGATGTCCGCCAGCTGCGCGATGGCAGCCGCCGGGTGATCGCCGAGATGCAGGGCCGGTATGCCGAAGCCACCGGAATCAATGCGCTGAAGATCAAGTTCAACAATGTCCTCGGCTACTTCATCGAAGTGCCCGCGCGGCTTGCCGATCCGATGCTGAAGCCGCCGCTCGCCAACGACTTCATCCACCGCCAGACGATGGCCGGCGCCGTGCGGTTCTCGACCACGGAACTCGCCGAACTGGCGGGCCGCATCAGCCGCGCCGAGGAAGAGGCCAAGGCGCTCGAACTTGCCGTCTTCGAAGGGTTTTGCGCGCGGGTCTCGGCGGAAAGCACCCCGCTCGCGGCTGTGGCTGCGGCCCTCGCCGAAATCGACGTGGCAGCGGGCAATGCCGTCTGGGCCGCCGAAGCCGGCGCGTCGCGTCCGGTCATCGCAACCGAGCCGGTGTTCGAGGCAAAGGGCCTTCGCCATCCGGTCGTCGAAGCCGCGCTGCGACGGGACGGGAAGGGCTTCACCGCCAATGACCTTACTCTCGATGCGGCGGGCCAGTCCGCGCCGCGCTTCCTGCTGGTCACCGGGCCCAACATGGCCGGCAAATCCACCTACCTGCGCCAGGCCGCGCTCGCGGTCATTCTCGCGCAGGCCGGGTGCTTCGTGCCGGCGGCTTCGATGCGGCTCGGCCTTGCGGACCGTGTCTTCTCGAGGGTCGGCGCCTCGGACGATCTCTCACGCGGCCGGTCCACCTTCATGGTCGAGATGGTCGAGACCGCCGCCATCCTCAACCAGGCTACCGCGAGCAGCTTCGTGATCCTCGATGAAGTGGGCCGCGGCACGGCGACCTGGGACGGCCTCGCGATCGCCTGGGCGGCGGTCGAGCACCTGCACGAACACACCCGCTGCCGCGCGGTCTTCGCCACGCACTATCACGAACTCACCGCGCTCGCGGCCGAACTGCCGGGCGCCGCCAATGCGAGCCTCAGGGCGCGGGAATGGAAGCAGGACCTGATCTTCCTGCACGAAGTCCAGCCCGGGCCGGCCGACCGTTCTTACGGCGTTCAGGTCGCCCGGCTCGCCGGCCTGCCGCGCAGCGCCGTCCAGCGCGCCGCCCAGATTCTCAAGCAATTGGAGGCAGGGCCAAAGGCCGCGGAAAGCCTGCCGCTGTTCGCCTCCGTTCCCGCCGAAACTATGTCCGAACTTTCACCGGAAGCTGAGGCGATGCTCGCCGCGCTCGACGCCCTCGATCCCGACGCGATGACGCCGCGCGACGCGCTGGTGGCGCTTTACGATCTCAAGGCGTTGGGAAAAGGGAAAGCCTGACGCCGCTTCAGCGCGGTTTCAGGGCGAGCGCTTCCAGAACGCGGACCGCCGCCTGCAGGCTTTCGACATCGCCGATCTCTTCGACCAGCCGGCGTGCATCCCGTTTCAGGTCATGCGCCTGCAAGTCACGGCCGCGGGCGCCATCGGCGGTTTCGGCAATCTCGAACGGCTCGTAGAACCAGCCGATCGGGCGTCCGAGAGCCTGTGCGATTTCGAGCAGGCGCCCGGCCGACATGCGGCTGTGGCCGGCTTCGTACTTCTGGATCTGCTGGAACGTGACGCCGAGCAGCGCGGCCAGCGCTTCCTGGGTGAGGCCGAGTTCGCGGCGGCCCTGGCGCAGGCGCTGGCCCACAAACCGGTCTGCATCGGTCGGCTTGCGCGCCTCGTGGGCGGGCGATGTGTCGGTTTTCGACATGGTTGATGGGCCTCCGGCGACCACAAGACGGGACAACGGCGCAATTTCATGCAATCTGCAGGCCAACCACTACCTGCACGCGATTTCTGCCGTGAAGCTCTCCGGCAGCATATCCCCGGTTGTTTCAGTTCAGAACTTTCACCGGCGGCTCGAACTTCGTGGTCTTGAGGATCACGTCATCGGGCGCGGCGATCATCGCCTTGTACATGGGCTCCGGATAGGCCTGATGCGGTTTCGCCGGATCGTAGGGCGGCTGCTTCACCGCGCCGCCTTCACCTGCGTAAGGGTCGGGATGGGTGAAGGTCTCGAGTTGTGCCGGCGTGATGCCGACCTTCTCGACGACCGCCGGATCAATCCACGCGCGCGGATCAATCGGCACGGTCGAGCAGGCGACTTCCAGCGTCATCTGGTCGGGCCCCGCAAAGTAGATCGAGTGGCACATTGCATGGTCGAGCGGGCCGATCACGTTGATGCCCTTGGTGCGGATCCGGTCCCGGATCGCCAGTAGGTCGTCGAGCGTATCGACGCGGAAGGCGAGGTGCTGCATCGTGCCGGGGGCGGACGGGCCCGCGCCGGTACCCGCATGCGTCACGCCCAGCTGGATCGGGATATCCTTCACCGCCGGCAGCTGCACCACCGAGAAATAGGAATGGTCGTCCATGTGCAGGAAGGCGTGCACACCGCCCGGCACGCCGTGCATGTCGAACAACGCCGACAGCTGGAAGCCCATCACGTCCGAGAAGAAGGCGATATGCTCACGGATATCCGCCGCCATGATCGCAATATGGTGAATGCCGTTCGCCTTGATCATGGCGCGTTCCTCCCTTGACCCTGCGGCCACATGGACAGGGCCGTTCTGCCCCATAATGTGCACCCCATAACCAAAAGGGGCAAGGAGGCACGCATCATGGCTGGCGCAACGGAAATCATCCGGGAACCCTATCTCGTCATCCACAAGGACCCGTCGAGCTTCAAGGATGTATATGGCGGGGCAGGCGACAATGTCGCCGTGGAGTGCATGCGTATCTATCCGGCGGGCACGAAGGCGGCCAGCGTCATCGTCTTCACCCACCCGATCGGCGGCGGGGCTTTCCTGCCCTTGGTATCTGCGCTCGCCCGGGCGGGCCACCACGTCATTTATGCCAACACACGCTACCGGGGCAACGACACCGCGCTGATCATGGAGAAGTGCATCGCTGATCTCGGCGCGTGTCTCGAGCACGCGCGAAGCCGCCTCGGCTACACGCGCGCCATCCTTGGGGGCTGGTCCGGCGGCGGATCCATGTCGCTCTTCTATCAGGACCAGGCCGAGCATCCCACGATCACCCACACGCCAGCCGGTGACGCGTATGACCTGACGAAAAAGGCATTGCCGCCTGCCGACGGCATCATGCTGCTCGCTGCACATGTCAGCCGCGCCATCACGCTGACCGAATGGATGGACCCGTCGATCACCGATGAGGCCCGTCCGTTCGACCGCGATCCAGCCCTCAACATCTACGATCCTGCCTGTCCGGCGCAGCCTCCCTATACGGACGATTTCGTCGCAAGGTTCCGCGCCGCGCAGCTCGCGCGCAACCGCCGCATCACAGCCTGGGTAAAAGACTCGCTCGACGATCTGCGCCGCAAGGGCGACGTGAACGCCGAACGCGCCTTCACCGTTCATGGCACGATGTCGAATGTCTGCTGGACGGACCCGGCTCAGGAGCCGTCAGACCGCCGGCCTTATACCTGTTATCTCGGAGAGCCCCGTATCGCGAATGACGGACCGGTCGGTCTCGCGCGCTTCACCACCTTGCGATCCTGGCTCTCCCAATGGGGCCATGACACCACGCATGCGGACGGTCTTGGCAATGCGGCGCGGATTTCGTGCCCCGTCCTCGTAATCAACAATACCGCCGACCTCGCCTGCACGCCGAGCCATGCGCGGCGCCTGTTCGATGCCGTAGGCCACAGCCGCAAGGTTTACCGCGATATTCAGGGGGCGGATCATTACTACATCGAGCGCCCGGACTTGCTCCCGGCGGCGGTGACGGTCTGCTCGGAGTGGATGGACGCCGAAGCCCTGTCGGGCTGACGCTCC
This sequence comes from Hyphomonadaceae bacterium, assembly GCA_027482995.1. Taxonomy (GTDB): domain Bacteria; phylum Pseudomonadota; class Alphaproteobacteria; order Caulobacterales; family Hyphomonadaceae; genus Hyphomonas. Next base: position 11,549 of record JAIXVM010000159.1, read on the forward strand.
CGCCTTACTGGGGCAGGCGGACGATTTCGTCTTCGTCGGACGTTGCGGCCGGCGTCTCGAGAACTGTCTCGGGGCCGGTTTCGATATCCACACCGAGGTCTGCGACGCCTTCGAAGTTTCCGCCCGTCCCGCCGGGTGCCACGATCAAGCCGCCGTTCGATCCGACAGAGTCCGTGCTGATGATCGGCCGAGCCGGCTCGCTTCCGCCGCGTCCGATGTTCAGGTTCAACGTGCCCTCGACCTCAGAGCCCGCCTCGGCGGTCTGGATGATTTCCTCAGCGGGGGCGGCTTCAGCCTCGGCGCTGGAGACAGTGGCGGAACACGCAGTGCCCAGACCGGCCAGCGCGGCGAGAAGCAGGAAAGAGATCGGTTTCATCGGCATTCCTTAAGCATGATGCTCCAGCGACCGGGCTGCAAGCTTGGTTTCCACAACGTCCCAGAATTTGGCAGTCGCATCAATGCCCGACAACCGCTTCAGGGCCTGCAGACCCGTCGGTGATGTGACATTGACCTCGGTCAGGCGCCCGCCAATCACGTCGATCCCGGTCAGCACCAGCCCGCGCCGTTTCAGTTCCGGCCCGATGCGTGCGCAGATATGTCTGTCGGCCGCTGACAGCTCCGTCGCCTCTGCGGTGCCGCCAACGACGAGATTGGAGCGCACTTGCCCGGCCTTCGGCTTGCGGTTGATCGCGCCAATCGGCTCGCCGTCGATCAGGATGACGCGCTTGTCGCCGTCGGCCACGGCGGGAAGGAAGGCTTGCACCATGACGGGCTCTCCCGAGCGGCCGAGGAAAAGTTCCAGCAGGGAATCAAGGTTTGAATCCTCGGCGGTCAGCCGGAACACGCCGGCGCCGCCATGTCCGTAGAGCGGCTTGACGATGATATCGCGGTGTTTCTCGCGGAAGGCATCAATCACACCCCGGTCGCGCGTCACCAGAGTGGGCGGCATGATGTCCGGGAACATCAGCGGAAAGATCTTCTCAGGGCTGGAGCGCACACCGGCCGGATCGTTCAGCACCAGCGTCTTGCCGGACACTTCCTCCAGCAGGTGGCAGGCCGTGATGTAGCCCATGTCGAACGGCGGGTCCTGCCGCATCAGGATGACATCGGCGTCCTCGGCGAGGTCCAGCGTGCGCGGCTCTCCGAATACGCCCGGCGTCTCGCGCACGCGTTGCACGCGGGCAGGGCGTACGCGGGCGGTCACGCGGCCTTCGGTCCAGGCGAGATCGCCCGGGCCGTAGACGAAGATCTCATGGCCGCGCGCCTGCGCGGTTTCGGCAAGGGCGAAGGTCGTATCGCCGTCGATGTTCACCCGCTCGAGCGGGTCCATCTGAATGGCTATGCGCAGTGTCACGCGGTGAATGCCCCCGTCCTTGCGGAAGGCTCGCGGGGTTCAGCGGCTTCCTGTGTCGTAACTCGCGCCCGAAAGCTCGGGCATCGGCTCCGTCGTATATGCAGCGTCCGGAGCCGGTTGATAAGTGGGGGGCGGCGCTTCTGTCGTGATCGGCGCAGCCTGGCGCGCGGCCGAGTCGCGAACGCGCACATAGGAGACGACCTGTTTGACGCCGCCGACCACGCTGGCCTCTTCGGCCGCCGCGCGCACTTCGTCCGCGTCGCGCGCAAAGCCCATCAGGTAGACCACGCCGCCATACGTCTCGATATTGATGTTGACGCTCCGCACGCTGGACGACCCGATCAGCCGGGCCCGGACGCGCCCGGTGATGATCTCGTCAGACACGTTCGACATGAAGCCGCCCGGCGGCTCGATGCGGATTTCGTTCGCCACATCCATGGTCCGCGAGGAACTCCAGGCAATGCCTTCGGCATAGGTGCGGTCTGCCGGCTCGTTCACGCGGCCAGACAGGAGGACGAGTCCATTGGCGACTTCCACGTCCACTTCGGCAAATTTGGCGCCGCTTTCATTCAGCAGCTTGGCCTTGATCTCGTTAGAGGCGGTCGCATCGTCGATGGCCTCGCCCATTGTTTTCTCCTGCACCGACGTCAGCCCCACGGCGCCCGCTGTGCCGAGAACGGCGGCGGCGCAGCCAGAAAGGGACAGGGCGGCCAGCAGGCAGGCCGGCGCAAGAACAGCACGCATGGGAGTTTTCCTGACGTTCATGGGAGACCCGCTTTCATTACACCCCAGATAGGGCGAAACTCGGGCATCTTCCAAATGAAACCCTGTACAGGAAGTGAACGCGCTGCGGCGGTGCCTGGGCGCTGCGCCTTTTTGCTGGTTGCTGAGGCACCGTCATGGTAATAATGCGCCAACGCAGCAAAAGGAGCCGTTGCCCTGTCATCCGCCAAAAGCCGGGTTGAGCCCCCCAAGACCGTGTCGCTCGCAGATATCAAGCTGCTTGCTGAATCGCTCTCGAAGGTCCTCGAAGACGACAAGGCCGAAGATCTGGCCTTCATCGAACTTCAAGGCAAATCCTCCCTCGCCGATTTCATGATCATTGCGTCGGGCCGTTCCGGACGGCACGTGGCTGCGCTTGCCGACCATGTCGCGCAGGAAGCAAAACGCCTGACCGGCCGCCCGGCCAGTGTCGAAGGCATGGCCAATGCGGACTGGGTCCTGATCGATACAGGCGACGTGATCGTGCACCTGTTCCGCCCGGAAGTGCGCGAGTTCTACAATCTCGAGAAAATCTGGATGTCAGACCAGGCCCCGCACCGGGTCCGCGCGTCCTGATCCATGCGGCTTCAGATTGTCGGGGTGGGGCGCCTGAAAGACGGCCCCGAGCGCAGTCTGGCCGATGACTACCTTGCCCGCGCCCTGCCGCTGGCCCGGCAACTCGGCTTTCGGGGCCCAGACGAGCATGAAGTCGCCAGCGGCAATGGCCTCGAGGCCGAAGGCGCCCGCCTGATTGCGAAAGTGCCGGACGGCGCGATTTGCCTTCGGCTCGATGAAGGCGGCGACAATCTCACCTCCCAGCAACTCGCCGCAAAGCTCGCCCGCTGGCGGGACGACGGCCAGCGCGATGCGGTTTTCCTGATCGGGGGGGCCGAAGGCTACAGCCAGGACGTTCGCCGCAAGTTCCCGTCCACCCTTGCCTTCGGTGTCCAGACCTGGCCGCACCGGCTGGTGCGCGCGATGCTGGCGGAGCAGATCTACCGCGCGATGACCATCCTGGCGGGCACCCCTTACCATAAAGCCTGATGACCGGTCGCGGAGGGGTAGGCAGGCCCCGGCGTTCAGGGGGGAGGAACCGCCGGGGCCTGGTGAACATCCGGGCTTGGAGAGGGCGAGCCATTGAGGCGCCGCCCGGAAATTCACTCTCTTTACGCCGCACCCTGCAACTGGATCACCTCTCCGGCGAATTTCTTGTCCGTTGCCGCCAGTGCCTCAACCGCATTAAGGAATGGCGGCGGCGCAGGAGACAGGATCAATGCCAAGCGGCGGAATGTGGCGCATCTACGGGCCGGTGATCCTGATTGCTCTGGCGGGGTTCGTGCTGACCTTGTTCCTGATGGATCCGGCACCGCCGAAGAAAATCCGGTTCGGGGCAGGGGCGCAGGGCGGCGCGTATCATGCCTATGCCGAGCGCTATCAGCGCCTGCTCGCCGAACAGGGCGTCGAAGTCGAACTCGTCGATACCGCCGGCTCGATCGATAATCTGCGGCTGCTGGAAGACGACTTTCTCGATGTTGCGCTGGTGCAAGGCGGGCTGTCCGGGGTCACCGAACGCAAGCAGCTGCGCTCGCTCGGCGGCCTGTTCGAGGAGCCGTTCTGGGTCTTCGTCCGGTCTGATCTCGCCGTTGACGACTTCGGGGACCTGAAAAACCTGCGCGTCTCGATCGGCCCGGAAGGCTCCGGGACCCGGGCGCTAGCGACCATCCTGCAAACCGAATATGGCGGTGAATGGTCTGACAGCGCCCGCGCCGCCCTGGTCAGCGCCGACGCCGAAGCCGCCCTGCGGAAAGGCGAACTCGACGCGGCGGCTTTCGCGGCCTCGCCGCAGGCGCCGTACGTCCAGTCGCTATTGCGGGCCGACGGCATCCGGCTGCTGCCGTTCGACCGCGCGGAAGCCATCGCGCGGCGGACCGATGGGCTGTCCTCTGTCACCCTCCTGCGCGGCATCGCCGATGTCGGCGCCGATATTCCGGCGCGGGATGTGCCGCTGTCCGCCGCCGTCGCCCAGCTGGCCGTGCGCAGCGACATTCACCCGGCGATCGAAGCGGTGCTGCTCGACGCCGCGACCGCGATCCACGCCGAACGCAGCCTGTTTGCGCCCGCCGGCCGGTTCCCGAATGTCCACAACGCCGACTTGCCGGTCAGTTCGCAGACAACGCGGTATTACCGCGATGGCCCGTCCTTCCTGAGACGGTACTTTCCGTTCAGTGTTGCCAACTTCCTTGACCGGGCCTGGGTGCTCGCCATTCCGCTGCTGACCCTGGCATTCCCGCTCGTGCGCGCCGCGCCGCCGATCTATCGCTGGCGTGTCCGGCGGCGGATCTACATCTGGTACAAGGACCTGCGCGCGCTGGAAGATGAAGGCCGCTCGACCCCGCCGGGCGAGCCGCGCGTCTCCGTCATCAGCCGGCTTGAACAGCTGCAGGCCGATATCGGCCAGCTGGACGTGCCGCTCTCCTACACGGACGACCTTTACCGCCTGCGCGGCCATGTCGAGTTCGTGAAACAATTGCTGCGCACGGCGCCGGTCGAGGCGGCGGTGACGGCCTAGAGCAGGCCAGCGGCCTTCGCGTCTGCCTGAAATGTCCGCGAGACGGGCGCGAGCTTGCCCGATGGCAAGACCAGCGAGACGCGGCCGCCCTCGCGTTTGACATCCTGCACCGCTGCCTTGGACACCCACCAGGACCGGTGCACCTGCAAACCGCCAGCGCCGTCCAGCTCGCGGATCGCATCGGCCAGCCGCATCAGGACAAGTTCTTCCCCGAGATTGGTGTGCACGCGCAGGTAATGGTCTTCCGACGAGATCGCGTGGAGTTCGGCTTGCCGGAACTTGAGGGGAAGGCGCGCCAGAAAGGCGCGTGTGGCGTCCGGCGCCGTCAGGTCGGACGAGCCCGCCGGCTTCTGTGACGCTAGGGCAAGGACGTATCCGCCCACCACCATCACGAGGCAGACGGCGAAGACGTAAAGGAACTGGACTGGCAACACCGCGAACGACATCGCCCCGCCCAGCAGGGCCGAATAGGCATAAAGCGCGGCGGTGACGGGTACGGCGATCAAGGCTGCACCCGCCGCAATCCGCACCGGCAGCGGCCAGGGCTCGAAGCGGGTGCCGAAGATGAACGGGATGATGAAGGCGGACGAGGCCGTTCCGGTGCCGATTGTGATCAGCCACATGGAATATCGCAGCCAGAGCGGCCCGGTGACGCCATAAATTCCGAACCAGGTGAACACGCCGGCCAGCACGATGACGAGCGCCACGTTCTGCAGCAGGCTTCGCAACTGGGAAGTCACCGGGTTCACCTCTGCATTTGACGCTTCGCGAACGGTAATGGCGTCATTTCACGAAGGATTCCAGCCGGAACACGTAGTTGCCGTGGCGAGCCGCCCGGCGGCCTGCGAGGACGAACTGGCCGGGCGGCAAACCGTCCATAACCCGTCCATAACCTCTGGAGAGTCCAAACCCATGACGACCGTTGAAGCCCACCTGTCCGCCCGCCCCCAATTCTCCCTCTGGGCCTGGCGCAAAGCCAACGTCAACAAGATCAACATCGCGATCGGTACCGTCGCGTTTGGCGTCATCAGCTGGCTGATCCTGCAGCAGATGCCGCCCGTTTATTTCCGGCTGGACCTGACACCCCTGCTGACGGCGCCCGCCATGGTGCAGGTGCATGTGGCCGCGGCCATCACCGCTTTTAGCGTGGGCTGCATCCTGATGGCGGGTGTCAAAGGCAACACGATGCACCGGGTGCTCGGCTATGGCTGGGTGGTGGCGATGGCGACCACCGCCATCAGCTCATTCCTGCTGTTCGGCCCGGTCGGCAGCCATCTCAGCCTCATTCATGCGCTGTCAGCCTGGACACTGATCGTCCTGCCGATGGGCATTGCGGCCGCGCGCGGCGGCAACATCAAGGCGCACCGCCAGACAATGACCGGCGTGTTCACCGGCGGCATGCTGATCGCGGGCCTGTTCACCTTCCTGCCGGGCCGCCTGATGTGGGACATTTTCTTCACGACCTGATTTTTAACCAAGCCTTACGGCTGTTGCAGAAGCCCGCTACAAGCCTCCTCAACACATCGGGTCGTTGAGGAGGCTAATCATGAAACACATCACGGCAATCGCGGCGCTGTCGCTGCTTGCAGCCTGTCAGTCACCGGCGGAGATCCCGCTCATCGGCGATGCATTTGCGCCGAAAAGCGCGGAAGACGCCCTCGAGCCATATTACCGCTCGCTGCCGGACGATTTCTTCCCTCATGCGCCGAAAGGTCCTGTGCTTCCGGCGGCCGATACCGTGCTGACGCGCATTCTGGTCGGCTCGTGCCTCGACGAGGAAAAGGGCGAAAGCACCACGCTGCGGACGATTGCGGCCCAGCAGGCGGATCTGTTCCTGATGATCGGCGACAACGTCTATGGCGACAAGGACGGGCCCGCCAACATCAACAACCAGCCGGAGCTCGACGAGCTGCGCGCGAGCTTCCGTGATCTTGCGGCGCGCGAAGACTTCAAGGCCGTGCGCGCAAAGTTTCCGATGATGGTCGCCTGGGACGATCATGATTACGGCGCCAATGATGCTGGCAGGGGCTTTGTTTTCAAGCGGCTCGCCGAGCGCATCCATGAGCGCTTCTGGGGCCTCGATGACAAGGATGTCGGCGCCTATCCGGGCACCTATTATGCGCGCACGTTCGGCCCGGAAGGCCAGCGCACGCAGGTGATCGTACTCGACACGCGTTTTTTCCGGTCGAACCTGACGCCGACCGACGAATGGAACAAGAAAGGCAAGGAACGCTACATCCCCTCCGCCGATCCCGAGCAGGACATGCTGGGCAACGACCAGTGGACCTGGCTGGAAAACCGGCTGCAGGACCCGGCCGATGTGCGCCTGATCGTCTCCTCGATCCAGGTGCTGACCACGGACGGTCATGGCTTTGAGGCCTGGTCCACGCTGCCGAAAGAACAGGCGCGGCTTTATAATCTTGTCCGCGAAACCGAGGCCAAGGGCGTTGTGTTCGTCTCGGGCGATCGCCACACGGCCTTCCTCTACAAGGACGAGGCGGCGCTGCCTTACCCGGCCTTTGAACTCACGGCCTCGTCGATGAACCTGTCGTTTGCCGAAACCACGACCGAGATGGACAAGGCGCAGCTCGGCGAAGGCTATCCGCCCGAGAATTTCGGCGCCATCGGCATCGACTGGGCGGCCGGAACGGTCAGCCTTGAGGTCAAGTCCAACACCGGCGAGACGGTCCGGCAGGCCACCACCTCGTTCCGCTGAACCCGCAACGCCGATGTCGGGTTACCGGAATGTGATCACGCTGATCTTCGCGATCTGCCTCATGCAGGCGGCGGCGAGTTTTCTTGGCGTGATCACACCGGTCGGGCTGACCGAACTCGAGGCCGGCGAAGCGCTCACCGGACTGATCGGTGCCATTTACTCGGCGGGTTTCATGGCCGGCGCCTGGGCCGGGCCGGCCTTGCTCGGCCGTTATGGCACCATCCGGCTCTACGCGGCGGCGGCGGCGATCACCGCGGTTTGCGCGCTGGCGATGGGCATGGTGCCGGGCATTGCCGCCTGGGGCGCGGCGCGCGTGATGCAGGGTATCGGCTTCGGCCTGCTGTTCGCCAGTGCCGAAAGCTGGCTCGGTCACGCTGCGCCGAACGACCGGCGCGGCGACATCATGGGGTTTTATTACTTCCTGTCCCGCATTGCCGGCATGCTCGCCCCGTTCCTCGCCTTCGGACTGTCCGCGCTCGATCCGCGCGGGCTTAGCTGGGTGTCGATCCTGCTCTGCCTGTCGCTCGTCACGCTCTGCCTGACACGGCAGGAGGAACCGGCACCGCCGGCCCGCGAGGTCATGAACCCGGTGGATCTTTTCCGGCTCGCCCCGTCGGCGGTCACAGGGTGTTTCCTGGCCGGTCTGCTCAACACAGGCACGCTGGCCCTGCTGCCAACGTGGACCAGCACGTTTGCGATTGCGGGCGGTGGCACCGCCGCTGCGGCCTGGGCGGCGGCAGCGGCAGCGGGCGGCGCGCTGCTCGTGCAATGGCCGGCCGGGCGGATCTCCGACCGGGTGGAGCGGCGCATCGTGGTCGCGGTGCTGTCCCTGTTCTCGGGCGCTGCGGCGCTCGCCCTCGCGGCCGGCGGCACGCGGTTCAGCGAGCCGGCAGTGCTCGCCTTGCTGTGCCTGTGGGGGGCAGGGGCGTTTGCCTTTTACGGCGTGTGCGCCGCCCATGCGATTGACCGCGGCGGCCCGGGCCGGATTCCCCAGGTGATGAGCGGTATCCTGTTCATCTGGGCGGCGGGGTCGGTGATCGGTCCGGTGCTGTCGGGCATCGCGATGAGCCTCGGCGGGCCGCAGGCCCTTTTCGGGGTCGCCGCGTTCGGTCTTTTCCTGCTGGCCGGCATCATGCTGGTGCGCAGCCGCGTGCGCCCGGCGCCTGTGCCGATGGCCTCCGAAGGCTTCATGCCCGCGGAGGCGACATCCTCCACATTGGCCAATCCCGACGCGCGGCAGGCTGGGCAAACATGACAGCGCCCGGCAACAGCTGCTTTATTCGTGTAGGGCGAGACTGACGCGCCGATCGCTCGCGCCCGGCGTGTCTTAACGGCAAGCTGGCGCTCTGGGTTCGTGAATTGATACCCAGACTGTTGCGGCGCCTGCGACGACTGGTATACAGCGGCGCGAACCATAGGGATGACGAACTGGCGAAGGGCGACCAGACCTCGCATCCAACAGGGAAAACTCCATGAACATTCACGAATACCAGGCCAAGGCGCTGCTGAAGTCCTTCGGTGCGCCGGTTGCAGAAGGCGTGCCTGTCCTCTCGCTGGCAGATGTCCAGAAAGCCGTTGATACCTTGCCGGGACCCCTCTGGGTCGTGAAGAGCCAGATCCATGCGGGTGGGCGCGGCAAGGGCAAGTTCATCGAGAAGGAAGCCGGCGAAAAGGGCGGCGTCCGCCTCGCCTTCAACAAGGAAGACGTGAAAAAACACGCCGAAGCGATGCTCGGCAAACACCTCGTGACCGCGCAGACCTCTGCCGCGGGCAAGCAGGTGAACCGGCTTTATGTGGAAGACGGCGCGGACATCGAGAAGGAACTCTACCTCTCGATCCTCGTCGACCGTTCGACCTCGAACGTGGCCTTTGTGGTCTCGACCGAAGGCGGCATGGATATCGAAGCCGTCGCGCATGACACGCCGGAGAAAATCCTCACCGTGCAGATCGATCCGCTGGTCGGCGTGACCAAGGCGGATGCCGAGAAGCTCAACGCTGCACTGCACCTGACCGGCACGGCCGCCGAAGACGGCCTGAAACTCTTCCCGATCCTCTACAAGGCCTTCACCGAGAAGGACATGGCGATGCTGGAGGTGAACCCCCTCATCGTGATGAAGAACGGCCACCTGCGCGTGCTGGACGCGAAAGTCTCGTTCGATGGCAACGCGATCTTCCGCCATCCGGATGTCGCCGCCCTGAAGGACGAGACCGAACAGGACGCCAAGGAACTCGAAGCCGCTGAATGGGACCTCGCCTATATCGCGCTCGACGGCACGATCGGCTGCATGGTGAACGGCGCCGGCCTCGCCATGGCGACGATGGACATCATCAAGCTCTACGGCGAAGAGCCCGCGAACTTCTGCGATGTCGGCGGCGGCGCCGGCAAGGAGAAGGTGGCGGCCGCCTTCAAGATCATCATGAAGGACCCGAACGTGAAGGGCATCCTCGTGAACATCTTCGGCGGCATCATGAAATGCGATGTCATCGCCGAAGGCGTGATCGCAGCCGTCAAAGAGACCAACCTCGCCGTTCCGCTGGTCGTGCGCCTTGAGGGCACGAACGTCGATCTCGGCAAGAAGATCATCCGCGAAAGCGGCCTGAACGTCATCCCGGCAGACGATCTCGACGATGCCGCCCAGAAAATTGTCAAAGCGGTGCGGGGATAACGCGTCATGTCCATTCTGATCGACAAGAATACCAAGGTTCTCACGCAAGGCATGACCGGCAATACCGGCTCGTTCCACACGAGCCAGGCGCTCGAATACTACGGCACGCAGATGGTCGGCGGCATCAACCCCAAGAAGGGCGGCGAGATGTGGACGGCGGCGAATGGCAAGGAATTGCCGATCTTCACCAGCGTCGCTGAAGGCAAGGCCAAGACCGGCGCCACGGCGTCTGTGGTCTACGTGCCGCCTGCCGGCGCTGCCGCCGCCATCGAGGAAGCGATTGACGCGGAAATCCCGCTGATCGTCTGCATCACCGAAGGCGTGCCGGTCATGGACATGGTTCGCGTGAAGGCGAAGCTGAAAAAATCGAAGTCGCGCCTGATCGGGCCGAACTGCCCGGGCATCATCACGGCCAACGAGTGCAAGATCGGCATCATGCCGGGCTCCATCTTCAAGAAGGGCTCGGTCGGTATCGTCTCGCGTTCCGGCACGCTGACCTATGAAGCCGTGTTCCAGACCACGAACGCCGGCCTCGGCCAGACGACGGCGGTCGGTATCGGCGGCGACCCGGTCAAGGGCACCGAGTTCATCGACATGCTCGAGATGTTCCTCGCGGATGACGAGACGAAATCGATCATCATGATCGGCGAGATCGGCGGCTCTGCCGAAGAGGAAGCCGCCCAGTTCCTGATCGACGAGGCCAAGCGCGGCCGCAAGAAGCCGATGGCCGGCTTCATCGCGGGCCGCACGGCGCCGAAGGGCCGCACAATGGGCCATGCTGGCGCAATCGTGTCTGGCGGAAAAGGTGATGCCGAGTCTAAGATTGCCGCGATGGAAGCTGCGGGAATCCGTGTAAGCCCAAGTCCGGCACGACTCGGTACAACCCTGGTCGAAGTCTTGAAGGGCTAGAACAGCCCGGCTGATATACCCGCAGCGCGCGGATACGTGCTGCGGGGCACAAACGGAAACGTAAGGCCCCCGACAATCTCTCCCGGGGGCGGCAGGCTCTGGAAGGATTGAATTTCGATGGCAGACGATGGCAGCCCGGTGAACGGCCCGCGCAGCTCCGGCAACTCGGCGATGCTGGAAACCGCGTTCCTCTACGGGGCGTCCGCCCTCTGGATCGAGCAGATGCAGGCCGCCTATGCCAAGGATCCGGCCTCGGTTCCGGAAAGCTGGCGCGCCTTCTTCGCCGAACTGGGTGATGACGGGGCCACCGCGGTTCAGAACGCCGAAGGCGCAAGCTGGAAGCGCGAAGGCTGGCCGAAAGCCATGAGCGATGACCAGGTCGCCGCGTTTGACGGCAACTGGGCGCTGCTCGAGCCGAAACTCGAGAAGAAGATCAAGGCGATCGCTCCGGCGGCGCCGCCCGCCGACATTTCGCAGGCTGTCACCGATTCGATCCGCGCGCTGATGATGATCCGCGCCTACCGGATCCGGGGCCACCTGGCCGCCCAGCTCGATCCGCTGCGCCTGTCCAGCTTCGGTGACCAGCCGGAACTCGACCCCGCGACCTACGGCTTCAAGCCGGAAGACCGCGACCGTCCGATCTTCATCGACAACGTGCTCGGCCTCGAGCGCGCCTCGATCAACACGATGCTTGAAATCCTCAAGCGCACCTACTGCTCGACCCTCGGCATCGAGTTCATGCACATTTCGGACCCTATCGAGAAAGCCTGGCTGCAGGAGCGTATCGAAGGCCCGGACAAGGGCGTGGCGTTCACGCGCGAAGGCAAGTTCGCGATCCTCCGCAAGCTGATCGAAGCGGAAACCTTCGAACGCTTCCTGCACAAGCGCTTCCCGGGCACCAAGCGGTTCGGCCTTGATGGCGGCGAAGCGGCGGTGCCGGCGCTGGAGCAGATCATCAAGCGCGGCGGCGCGCTCGGCGTGAACGAGATCGTCGTCGGCATGCCGCACCGCGGCCGCCTCAACATGCTCGCGGCTGTGATGGGCAAGGGCTATGACAAGATATTCCACGAGTTCCAGGGCGGCTCGACGCAAGGCGTCGGCGAATTCGGCTCGGGCGATGTGAAATACCACCTCGGCGCCTCCTCGGACCGCGAGTTCGACGGCAACACCGTCCACCTCACGATGAGCGCCAACCCGTCGCACCTTGAGGCGGTCAACCCCGTCGTGCTCGGCCGCACGCGCGCCAAGCAGTTCATCGAGTGGCGCGAGTCGGGCAAGCTCGACCGGTCGAAGAAGCTGCCGCTTCTGCTACACGGCGATGCCGCCTTCGCGGGGCAGGGCGTCGTGGCCGAGTGTTTCGCGCTGTCGGGCCTTCAGGGCTATCGCACGGGCGGCACCATCCACTTCATCGTCAACAACCAGATCGGCTTCACCACAAGCCCGATGTACTCGCGCTCCTCGCCCTATCCTTCGGATGTGGCGCTCGCGGTCCAGGCGCCGATCTTCCACGTCAACGGCGATGACCCGGAAGCAGTCGTCTATGCCGCGAAGGTCGCGACCGAGTACCGGCAGAAGTTTGCCAAGGATGTCGTCATCGACATGTTCTGCTATCGCCGCTTCGGTCACAACGAGGGCGATGACCCGACGATGACGCAGCCGGTGATGTACCGCGTCATCCGCGATCTTCCGTCCACGCGCGAACTCTATGGCAAGCGGCTCGTCGCCGAAGGCCTGATGACGGCCGAGGAAGTCGACGGGCAAGTGAAGGCCTTCGAGGCCTTCCTCGAACAGGCCTTCACGGCCGCCAAGGATCTCAAGACCAACAAGGCCGACTGGCTGGAAGGTCACTGGTCAGGCTTCAGCCTGCCAATCGATGATGACCGCCGCGGCAAGACAGGTGTTGCGAAGGCAAGGCTGAAAGAACTCGGCGACCTGATTACCCGCGTGCCGCCAAAGCTCGACATGCACAAGACCGTCGAGCGGGTGATCGCGCGGCGCCGCGAGAGCTACGAGACGGGCAAGGACATCGACTGGGGCGGCGCCGAGCACCTCGCGTTTGCCAGCCTCCTCGATGAAGGCTTCCCGGTCCGCCTGTCCGGCCAGGACTGCGGGCGCGGGACGTTCGTCCAGCGCCACAGCCACCTGATCGACCAGACAACGGGTGACCGCCACACACCTCTGAACTTTATCGGCCCCAAGCAAGCGCCATATGAGGTGATCGACTCGCTGCTCTCCGAGGAAGCGGTGCTCGGTTATGAGTATGGCTACTCGCTTGCAGACCCGAACACGCTCACCCTCTGGGAGGCCCAGTTCGGAGACTTCTGCAACGGCGCGCAGGTCTATTTCGACCAGTTCATCTCGAGCGCCGAGCGCAAGTGGCTGCGTATGTCCGGTCTCGTGATGCTGCTGCCGCATGGCTATGAAGGTCAGGGTCCGGAGCATTCCTCGGCCCGCCTCGAGCGCTTCCTGCAGATGTGCGCGGAAGACAACATGCAGGTCTGCAACCTGACGACGCCGTCGAACTATTTCCATGCACTGCGCCGCCAGATCCACCGCGAGTTCCGCAAGCCGCTCGTGATCATGACGCCGAAGTCGCTGCTGCGCCACAAGCTGGCGACCTCGACCTTCGACGACATGAACGCCAAGTCGACGTTCCACCGCGTCCTCTGGGATGACGCTGAAACGCCCGGCCGCGAAGGCAAGGTCAAGCTGGTGCCGGACAAGAAGATCCGCCGCGTCGTGCTCTGCTCGGGCAAGGTCTATTACGACCTGTTCGAGGCCCGTGAAGCATCGGGTGCGGACGATATCTATCTCCTGCGCGTCGAGCAGTTCTATCCCGTGCCGCGCAAGTCGCTGATCACGGAGCTGAAGCGCTTCACGCAGGCCGAGATCGTCTGGTGCCAGGAAGAGCCGCGCAACATGGGCGGCTGGACCTTCATCCGTGACGAGATCGAATGGTGCGCGGGTCAGGCCGGCGTCAAGCAGCCGCGCCCGCGCTATTCGGGCCGTCCGCCCAGCGCCGCCACGGCGACCGGCCTCCTGTCGAAACACCAGGCCGAGCAAGCCAGCCTTATCCGCATCGCGCTGTCGCCAGACCCGGTCGATGACCGGAACGTCACGCCCTGATCCCTCCTGCAATCTCTCCGGACCCTGAACCCATGTCAGACATTGTTGTACCCACACTCGGCGAAAGCGTTACCGAAGCGACGGTCGGCCGGTGGCTGAAGGCGAAGGGCGACACCGTCAAGAAAGACGACGTGCTGGTTGAGCTGGAGACCGACAAGGTCTCTGTCGAAGTCTCTGCGAGCGAAGACGGTGTACTGTCGGATATCTCTGTGCCCGAAGGCGAGACGGTCGGCATCGGCGCCCTCCTTGGACGGATCAATGGGGCAGGGGCAGCCGCCACCCGGCCGGCCGCTGCGCCCGCGCCGGTCCAGGCCGCGCCCGCGGCTCCGGCCCCGGCCGTAGCTGCGCCCGCACCGTCGGCCGCAGGCGGTGTGACCGATGTGAAAGTTCCGGTGATGGGCGAAAGCGTCGCCGAAGGCACCATTGCCTCCTTCAGCAAGAAGGTCGGCGACAAGGTGTCGAAGGACGAGACGATTGCCGAGATCGAAACCGACAAGGTCGCGCTTGAAGTGCCGTCGCCGGCCGATGGTGTGATCCTCGAACTGCTCGTCCTGCCGGGCGCCAGCGTCGCGCCGGGTTCGGTGATCGCGCGCATCGGCGCGGCTGGCGCTGCCTCCGTTGCGACGGCTCCGGTCGCCGCGCCGCCCAAGGCCGCCGCTGTGCCCGCCGCCACCGGCGCGGATCGCCCCGTGGCGCCCTCCGTCCGCCGCATTGCGGCCGAGGCGAATGTCTCGCCCGCCGCCATTCCCGGGTCCGGCCGTGACGGCCGCGCGACCAAAGCCGACGCCCTTGCTTATGTGAACCAGCCGAAAGTCCCTGCCATGCAAGATACCCAGCTGCGCCCGCCGCGCGAGACCGGCCCGCTTGAAGAACGTGTACGGATGACGCGTCTGCGTCAGACCATCGCGCGCCGCCTGAAGGAGGCCCAGGATTCGGCCGCGATGCTGACCACGTTCAATGATGTCGACATGTCGGCCATCATGGACCTGCGCAAGAAGCACCAGGACGCTTTCGTCGCCCATCACGGCATCAAGCTCGGCTTCATGAGCTTCTTCGTGAAGGCCGTGACCAGCGCCTTGAAGGAAGTTCCCGCCGTCAATGCCGAGATCGACGGCCAGGACATCATCTACAAGAATTACTATGACATCGGCGTCGCGGTCGGCACCGACAAGGGCCTCGTCGTTCCGGTCGTGCGCGGCACCGATGCGATGTCGCTCGCTGATGTCGAGAAGGCCATCGCCGCACTCGGCAAGAAGGCCCGCGACGGCGCGCTCACCATCGGCGACCTGCAGGGCGGCACCTTCACGATCTCCAATGGCGGCATCTACGGCTCGCTGATGTCCACGCCGATCCTCAACCCGCCCCAGTCCGGCGTGCTCGGCATGCACCGGATCGAGGATCGCCCGATCGTCCGCGCCGGCCAGATCGTCATCCGCCCGATGATGTATCTCGCGCTCAGCTATGACCACCGCATAGTCGACGGCAAGGAAGCCGTGACCTTCCTCGTGCGCGTCAAGGAAGCGCTCGAAGATCCCGACCGGATGCTGCTGGACGTCTAGGTTCAAAGGAAATCGCGAGGTCAGCCACGCTGAAGGGTCACTTCAGCGTGGTTGCCCCTTGTATTTTCCGTCCAGCGTCAGACCTTAGCGCCAGAGCGATCAACGCCGGAGACGCAAGATGACCGACACGACCTACGAGCCCCCGAAAGTCTGGACCTGGAACAAGGAAAGCGCGGGACGCTTTGCCGCCATCAACCGGCCCATCGCCGGTCCGACGCATGACAAGGACCTCCCGGTCGGCAAGCATCCGCTGCAGCTCTATTCGCTGGGCACGCCCAATGGGGTGAAAGTCACCATCCTGCTCGAGGAACTCCTGGCCAAGGGCCACTCAGGCGCCGAGTATGACGCGTGGCTGATCAACATCATGGAGGGCACGCAGTTCTCCTCAGGCTTCGTGTCCGCCAACCCGAACTCCAAGATCCCGGCGCTGATGGATCATTCCGTCAGCCCGCCGCAACGCGTCTTCGAGTCCGCATCGATCCTGATGTATCTCGCCGAGAAGTTCGGGGAGTTCCTGCCGAAGGATCCGCGCAAGCGCACGGAAGCGATTTCCTGGCTGTTCTGGCAGATGGGGTCGGCCCCGCTGCTCGGCGGCGGCTTCGGGCACTTCTATGCCTATGCTCCGATCAAGATCGAATACGCCATCGACCGGTACGCGATGGAGGTGAAGCGCCAGCTGGACGTGCTCGACCGCCATCTCGCCGAGAACGAATACATGGCCGGCGACGAGTACTCGATCGCCGACATGGCCATCTGGCCGTGGTACGGCGCGGTGGTGCTCGGCGTCGTCTACAACGCGGGCG
The DNA here is from genome assembly GCA_027482995.1 of Hyphomonadaceae bacterium. GTDB lineage: Bacteria > Pseudomonadota > Alphaproteobacteria > Caulobacterales > Hyphomonadaceae > Hyphomonas. The sequence continues at coordinate 28,013 of JAIXVM010000159.1, forward strand.
AGTTCCTCTCGGTGCACGAGTACAAGAACGTGCTGCGCTGGACCAAACAGATCGGCGAGCGTCCGGCCGTGAAGCGGGGGCGGATGGTCAACTCGGTCAATGGCAAACCCGAAACCCAGCTGCGCGAACGCCACGATGCCAGCGATTTCGAGACCAAGACGCAGGACAAGCTCGAAGCGAAAACCTGACACTGGCACTGCGGCGAGGCGCCCCGTCCCTTGCGCGGGGCGCGCCGCCTATATATCGGGGCAGTCTTCCGATGAAAGGCGCGTGCCGATGACGACCTATTCCAGCGATCCGCGCCATCATACGGCCGAAACAGCCACCTCGATGGCGGACGTTCGCTATGAAATCGACCGGATCGACCGGCTGCTGGTCGAGATCATTGCCGAGCGCCAGTCCTTCATGGATGCCGCCGCCCGCATCAAGGGGGACCGCGCCGTGGTGCATGACCGCGCCCGGATCGAGGATGTGGTCGCCAAGGTGAAGGCGGAATGCCCGAAACACGGCCTGTCGCCGGCCATCGCCGAGCCGGTCTGGCGCACGATGATCGACCGTTGTATCGCCTATGAATTCGAAAGCTACGACGCGCTGCGCCGTCCCGCCGACGTCAAATCGTAAGCGGCCCGCGCGGCCTCCTCGAGCGTTTCGCCGAGCGCATCCTTCACATCCCCCAGCAGCACGGCCGCCAGCGCCGGGCTTGGCGCTTCGGCGCTTCGCCCCGCCCGTTCGGCCCGCTCGCAGGCGGCGGCCAGCTTCAGCGCGCCGATGCCAAGGCTTGCGCCCTTGATGCTGTGCGCGGCGTCGGACCATTCGCGCCGCTCGAGCCGGGGGTCGAGCAGGCGCGACCAGAGCTGCGCCTGATGCTGGAACAGGCCGATCACTTCGATCGCGAGATCGGTGTCTCCACTGGTCATCGCCGAGAGATGATCAAGATCCATCACAGGGAGGGGCGGGCGAGGCTCGGACATGACGGGCGCATCCACAAGGTCAGCTTTACCCGAGAATCCTGAACGGCGCCGATTAGCATCCTGTTAACGATGCGAATGGCGCAAAAAATTCACGCTTTATCGATTGTCGAAAAGGTACAATTCTTGTATGTGACAAATTGAGGAACGTTAATTCGCCTCATTGCCGTTCGGGGACCAAAGACATGACTGACCTGCTGATTGTAATCCGCAATGTGGTGCTGGCAGCGATCCTGGGCTGGATCGGTCTTGAGTTCGCGCCGGATGCGACCGACAAGGACGAAAAGCCGAGCGAGCAGTCCTACGCCATGGCCATCCTCGGCTAAGCCATCCTGCCAAGCCTTAATCTTGTGCCGTGCATTCTGCGCTCGCAGCAGACTGCAAGCCGCGATATACATCTGTCATGAACGATGCCTCTTCCTTGCGCTCCTCGGGCCGGGACGACCTTGCACGCCATCGGGCGTCTCAGAACTATGAGATGGCCCGGCATGGCGGCGGTTGGATGGTTGCGGCGTCGGCCGTCCTTGCCGCGCTCTGGATCGGCGGTCTGGCGCTCGGCTTTTTCGCGCTCGGCGGCCCGGCCCTCGCGGCGCAGTTTTCCCCGCTCATTCTTGCTGCAGCTGGCATTTCCGCGGTCATCCCAGCCGGCCTGATCCTCATGGCCGGCTTCATGGGGCGCTCCAGCCGCCGCGCTGCTGCCGCCAATGCGCTCGTGCTGGAAGCGGCCTCACGCCTGATGGCGCCCGCGCGCGAGGCTGGCACCGAGGGTATCGCCTTCGCCGAGCAGATGAAACAGGCCGCCAGCGAAATAGACCGCGCGATGGAGCAGGCGATGGCGGCGATGCGCGAGATGGCCGGCGAGATCAATGACGAGCGCCTGCGCCTCGAATCGGTCTCCTACGCGACCTCCGACAATGCCCGCGACCTCTCGGTCCGGCTCGCCGCAGAGCGTCAGGCGCTTGAAGCGCTCGCCCGCGAACTGCGCGGGCAGATCAGCACGATGAGCGAAGCCATTCCGCGTCAGGCCCAGCTGATGGTGTCCGCCGCGCGCCAGGCGAGCGATGAAGTCGGACGCGCCGATACCGCGCTCGAAGCCCGGCTCGGCTCCATGGGCCGGGCAGGGGAGGATCTGTCCCGCCGCCTCGAAGCGCTGGACGGCCTCGCCCGCGAAGCGGCCACCCGTACCGAAACGCTGACCTTCGCGATCACGCGCGTCGAGGACAAGCTCGAACAATCCCGCCGCACGGTGGACGCCGCGGTCCGCGCTAGCGAAGTCGCCGCCACCGCCGCCACGTCCACGGGCGATGCCCTGAAAGGCGCGGTCGCTTCGGCGATCGAAGGCGCCCGGCAGGCGAATGCCGAAATCCATGCGACCACGCGCGGCGCCGCCGAGGAAGCCGCGCGCGCGCTCACCCGTCTGCGGGAAGCGGGCGAACAGGCCGCCTACGCGCTGCGCACGGCCAGCTACGCGGCCCGGATCGAGGGCGAAAACCTCGAGCGCCGCACCGGCATCGCGCCGCCCGAACCGGCTCCGGTCTTGCCGGCTGCGCCAATCCGTCCGAGCATTTCGGCTCCGTCCACGGAGTATACGAACGGTCACGCACCCTCCGCCCACGCGCCCGTCTATGCGAACGGCAATGGTCACGCGGCCGCGCACTTGAATGGCAATGGCAGCGATGCCGCCGGACTGTCGCAGAGCCGCAGTTTCCTGGATGACGATCTCTTTGAGGCCAGCGCCGACGCGGTGATTGCCGCAACAACCGCTCCGGATGCGGACGATGTGCCGCTCGTGCTCGGCCGCGAGACGTCCGCGCGCGATGGTGAGCCGCTGATGCTGCGCCGCCGGCACGAAGATCCGCCGGTTGCCCCGGGCACCGCGCCGCGCCGGCGCGCGAGCGATCACCTTCCCGGAAATGGCGCCAACGGCTCCGCGCTGCGTGACATCATCTCCGACATCACGCGCGAAGAGGCCGGCGATGTCGATGAAGACCGCGAGCATATTGCCGAAACCATCGTTGCCCGGCTTGAATCCGCCGGCATTCCGCTCGGCGAGGTTTTCCGTCCTAGGTCCAAGAAAAAGATCGCGGCGGCAAACCAGAAGAGCAACGCCTCCCGCCGGGATGCCATCCGCGATCAGGCGCGCAAGGAAGTCGAGCGGGTATCGCACCGCCTGCGCAGTGATGCGAAACTGATGGGCATGGCACGGCGATTTGCCGAGCTCGAAAAGTCCGATGCGCTGGTCGCCCTCGCGCAAACGCAAAGCACCAGCCGCAACGCCAGCGCGCGCCTCGCCGCTTTCCTTCTGGTGGACGCCGCTCTCTGAAGTGAACCGGGGTTTTCCTCATGGCTGACCGGATCACGGCAAACCTGCCGGCCATCGATTTTGACCAGACTGAAGCCTTCTATGCCAAACTGGGGTTCGAGACAGGCTTCAAGGATGACGGCTGGATGATCCTCAATCGGGGATCGCTCGAGATCGAATTCTTTCCGCATCCCAAGCTCAATCCAAGTGAGTCCTGGTTCAGCGCCTGCGTCCGGGTCGCCGATCTTGATGGCGTGTTCGCGGATTTTCTGGCTGCAGGTCTTCCCGGTTTCGGTATCCCGCGCCTGACGGCGCCCGCGCTCGAACCCTTCGGTATGCGGATGTTCGCGCTGGTTGACCTAAACGGCAGCCTTCTGCGCTGTATCGAGGAAGACCCCCTCTAAGGCCCACCGGCCTACACCCCGATCACTTCGCTGTCGGAGGCCTCGTCCTTGATCCACTTGATGAAGGCGCGCACGTCCGCCGAGAGGTGCCGGCCTTTGGGCCAGACCAGCCAATAGCCAAAGTCGATGGGGATCGAGCCATTCGCGAACGGCGCGGCGAGGCGCCCGGCGGCGATGTCGTTCGCTGCAATGGCCTGCTTGGCCAGCGCGACGCCCCGGCCGGCCGCTGCCGACTCGATCACGAGGATGCCCTGGTTGAACCGCGGACCCTTGGTGCCATCCACGCCCGAGACACCATGCGCGCGCAGCCAACTCGCCCAGTCGGGGCAGGAGGGGTCATTCTCCGAGCTTTCGTCATGCAGCAGCGTATGATGCTTCAGGTCTTCGGGCTTGCGGATGGCGTCGGGGCCTTCCAGCAGCCGCGGCGAACAGACCGGAAGCACGGTCTCATCCAGTAGCTTCTCTGATTTCAGGCCGTCATAGTTGCCACGGCCATAGCGAATGGCGAGGTCGGCATCGGCGGTGTTGAAATCGGTCAGCGACATGTCCGCCGAGATCCACGCCTCGGTGCCCTCGTTGAACCGGTGGAATTTTTCGAGGCGCGGCGCCAGCCACTTGGCGGCAAAGGACGGCGCGCAGGACACCATCACGCGTCCCTTCCGGGCCGGTGCCTGCATGATGCGGCCGGCTTCCGAGATCCGCTCGAACGCCTCCCGGACGAGGGGCAGGCTCGCCTGCGCCGCATCTGTCAGCAGAACGGAACGGCCGGTGCGCTTGAACAGGGGTGTTCCGGCGAAGTCTTCCAGCTGCCTTATCTGCTGGGAAATTGCGCCCGGTGTGACGTTCAATTCCTCTGCCGCCTGTGTAAACGAAAGCCGGCGCGCAGCGGCTTCAAATGCCCTGAGAGCGTTCAATGGCGGCAGGCGGTCTGTGGGCTCGGACATGGATAGTTTCTCTAAAAGATAGACTTAGGGGTTGCCCGTTGCTGCCGGGGCGTCAAGGAGGTTTGTAGCATGTGTCCTTCCAGAACCGCTAAACGTGAAAGTTGCGCCTGATGCGCCAGTTCCCGGCATTCTTTAATCTCGAAGGGGCCCGGATCGTGGTGTTCGGCGACGGGGACGAAGCGGCGCGCAAACTCCGCCTGCTGGTCACCTCGCCCGCCGAGCTCGTCCTGATCGGCGGATTTACGGATGCGTCGCTGGCCGCCGAATTTGCCGGCCGCGTCATCGTTGTCGGCCGGGGCGAGACGGAAGCGGGGCTGCAAGGCGCCCGCCTCGCGATCATCGCCGAGACGGACGAGACCTTGCGCGCCAGCGCGCTGGCCGCTGTACGCGCGCGAAACATCCCTGTGAATGTCGTGGACCAGCCGGACTCCTGCGATTTCACGGTGCCCTCGATCCTCGACCGGGGCGAGATCGTCGCCGCCATCGCCTCGGGCGGCGCGGCGCCGGTGCTGGCCAAGGCCGTGCGCGCCAAACTCGAAGCGCTGCTGCCGGCCCGGATCGGGGAACTGGCGGCGCTCGCCCGGCGCCTGCGGCCGTTCGTGTCGGAAGCCATCCCGGACAAGTCGGCGCGCCGCCTGTTCTGGGAACGCGCCCTGACGGGTCCCGCCGCCGAGGCCGCCTATGCCGGCGAACTTGCGAAGGCCGAAGCGCTGCTGAAGTCCGAAGCCCTTGGCAGCGCCCGGGCGGATGGTGTTGTGCACATCGTCGGGGCAGGGCCCGGAGACCCGGAGCTCCTGACGCTGAAGGCGCTCCGCGTGCTGCAGGAGGCGGACGTGGTCTACTTTGACCGGCTCGTTGGCCCCGGCATCCTTGATCTCATTCGCCGCGATGCGACGCGCGTCCCGGTCGGCAAATCGAAGGGCGACCATTCTGTTCCGCAGACGGAGATTCATCACCGCCTGATCGCGTCCGCGCGGGAAGGCCTTCGCGTCGTGCGGTTGAAAGGCGGGGACCCGTTCATCTTCGGGCGCGGCGGCGAGGAACTCGAAGCGGTACGGGCGGCAGGTATCGCCGTGCACGTCGTGCCGGGCATATCGTCCGCCCTCGGATGTGCCGCCTCGGCCGGCGTGCCCCTGACACACCGCGATCATGCCCAGACGCTGACCTTCGTCACCGGCCATGCGAAAGCCGGCGGTGTGCCGGACCTTGACTGGGCCGCGCTTGCACGCCCGGCGCAGACGGTTGTCGTGTTCATGGGCGTCGATACGGCGCCCGCGATCGCCGAACGGCTGATCGCTGCCGGACGCAGCCCGCGCACGCCGATTGCCGTGGTCGAAAATGGGACGCGCCCGGAGGAAGTGCGCGTCTATGGTGAATTGTCCGAGCTGCCATCCCTGATCATCGAAGAGGGGATCACCGGCCCCGCGCTCCTGATCATCGGCGAAGTGGCCGGCATTCCGCTCGCCAGTGTCCAGATCAGCCAGTTTCTGCCAGCCGAGACGGCGACTTCGCCGCGCCTCGCAGCCCTGGCCATTGAGGAGTAGTCCGCCATGAGTTCCGTTCGTCCCAAGCTGAAGCCTGAAACGCCCAAGGCCGTGACCGGGTGGGCCACGGCGACGGGCCGCTCCGTCTGGCTGCGCGCCGATGGTACGTGGACGGAGGAGGCCGGTCTCCTCGGTGTCTTCACCGGCGATGAAGCCGAGGCGAGGCTGGCGGCCGCGCTCAAGCAGGAGGCGGTCGTCACCGATCCATACTTCATGGAAGTCACCGCCGACGGCAAGATTGCGGGCCGCGAGACCTTGCGCGAGTCGATGCGCGCCGAGCCAACATTGTCTTTCGGCGGCGCGGCATGATCCGCATCTTCGGCGACAGCATCTCGGGCAACTGCCTGAAAGTGAAATGGGTGGCCGAGCGTCTCGGCCTTGCCCATGAATGGATCGAGATCGACATCTTGAAGGGTGAGACGCGCACCGACGCATTTCTGGCGCTCAACCCGTTCGGGCAGGTGCCGGTTGTCCAGTTCGATGACGGCCGCACGCTCTCGCAATCCAACGCGATCATCCTGCACTTCGCCGAAGGCTCCGACCTCGTCCCGCAAGACGCCTTCGAGCGCGCCAAGATGCTGGAGTGGATGTTCTGGGAGCAGTATTCGCACGAGCCGACGATCGCCGTGCGCCGCTTCCAGAAGCACTACCTCAAGAAATCCGATGACGCGATTGACGCTGACCTGATGGCCAAGGGCCGCCGCGCGCTGGGCCGGATGGAGATGGCGCTGATCTCGAGCGATTTCATCGCGGGCGGCGCAGCGATAACGCTCGCCGATATCGCGCTGCTCGCCTACACGCGCATGGCGCACGAAGGCGGCTTTGACCTGACCGAGTTTCCGGCGGTGCATGCCTGGGTCGCGCGCTGCGAGCTTGAACTTGGCCTGCCGCACCTGCATGAGGTCACGCATGTATAGATATGACCAGTTTGATGCCCGCCTCGTCTCTGAGCGCGTGGCGCAGTTTCGCGGCCAGGTGGAGCGGCGCCTGTCGGGCGCGTTGACGGAGGACGAGTTCAAGCCGCTGCGGTTGCAGAACGGGGTGTACCTGCAGCTGCACGCCTACATGCTGCGCATCGCAATCCCCTACGGCCAGCTCTCGCCGCGCCAGTTGCGCCGCCTTGCCGAAATCGCCCGCGACTACGACCGCGGGTTCGGCCACTTCACGACGCGCCAGAACATCCAATTCAACTGGGTGGCCTTGCAGGACATTCCGGAGGTTCTGGAAAAGCTCGCGGAGGTCGAGATGCATGCCATCCAAACCTCGGGCAACTGTATCCGCAATACGACCACGGATCATTTCGCGGGCGCCGCGCAGGACGAAGTCGTCGATCCCCGCGCCTGGTGCGAGATCATCCGCCAGTGGAGCACCTTCCATCCGGAATTCGCGTTCCTGCCGCGCAAGTTCAAGATTGCGGTGACGGCTGCCGAACACGACCGCGCCGCAATCCGCGTGCATGATGTCGGCCTGCATATCCGGCAGCAGGACGGCGTCACCGGCTTCGAAGTGCACGTCGGCGGGGGGCAGGGGCGCACGCCGCACATTGCCGCGCTGGTGAATCCGTTCGTACCCGAGACGCAGATCCTCGACTACCTTGAGGCGATCATGCGCGTGTACAACCGCTACGGACGCCGCGACAACAAGTACAAGGCGCGGATCAAGATCCTCGTCTCGGAGCTTGGCGAGGCCGAATACATCCGCCAGGTCGAGGAAGAGTTCGCGGCGCAGCGCGCGAGCGAGAAAATCGATCTGCCTGCGGCAGAGGTCGCCCGCATCCATGCCTATTTCGCCCCGCCCGCGCTGGCGACCAAGGCCGCGTCTTCGAAACAACTCGATGCGGCGAAAGCGGCGGATCCGGCGTTTGCCCGCTGGACGCGCGCCAACCTGCATCCGCACAAGGTCGCTGGCTATGCGTCCGTCACGGTCAGCCTGAAGCCGATCGGCGTTGCGCCGGGCGATGCGACGGACACTCAGATGGAGCTGGTCGCGGATCTTGCTGAAAAGTACGGGTACGGAGATATCCGCGTGAGCCATGCGCAAAACCTGATCCTGCCGCATGTCGCGCTGGACGACCTGCCGGAGGTGTACAAGGCGCTCGACGCGGCCGGTCTCGGCGCGGCCAATGAGAGCCGGATCACCGACATGATCGTCTGCCCCGGTCTCGACTATTGCAACCTCGCCAATGCCCGCTCGATCCCGGTGGCGCTGGCCGTGCAGAAAGTGTTCGCCGATCCCGCCTATGAGGAGGACATCGGCAAGCTGCACATCAACGTGTCCGGTTGCATCAATGCCTGCGGTCACCACCATGTCGGCCATATCGGTATCCTTGGCGTCGATAAAAAAGGGGAGGAGTTCTACCAGATCCTCCTCGGCGGGCGCGCCGACGAGAAGGCGGCGCTCGGCGAGATTGTAGGCCCCGGCCTCAAGGCAGAGGACGTGCCCGCCGCCATTCACCGGGTTGTCGAATTCTACCGGACCCAGCGCACCTCGCCGTCCGAGAAATTCATCGACACGCTGGAACGGCTCGGCCACCAGACCTTCCAGGAGGCTTTGTATGCCGCTGGTTAAGGGGGGCGAGGAGATCGCCAATGACTGGATCTTTGCAGCCGATGGCACCGTCTTGCCTGAAAGTGCCCAGATCTCCGTATCACTCGCCCGGTTCCTCGCCCTCAAAAAGGGACAGGAAAATGGACCCTTGCCGGTCGGCGTGCGGCTCGGACCCGCCGATGATCCGGCCGAACTGGAGCCTTACCTGCCGGAACTGCGGCTGATCGAGATCGATTTTCCCCGCTATACGGACGGGCGCGGTTTCAGCCAGGCCCAGCTGCTTCGCCGCCGCTACGGCTATTCCGGCGAAATCCGGGCGGTCGGTCATGTGCTCCGCGATCAGATATTCTACATGCACCGTTCAGGCTTCGATGCTTACGAGACGCGCCGCGCAGGACTATCTGAGGTGCTGGAAGCGCTCGCCGAGTTCTCTGAGGTCTACCAGCCTGCAGCAGATGGCCCGGCGGCGGTCTTCCGCAAGCGGCACGGAGCATGACTGAGATGCCATTCGAAACCCTGATCGAAAGCCCGGCGGCCGACCCTGCCGAGCGTCTTGCGCGTTTGAATGGCGAACTGCGTCAGGCCTCCGCCCAGACCATCCTGCGCGCCGCCATCGTGCGCGAATGGGTGGGGGACCTGACTTACGTCTCGAGCTTCGGCGCCGAAAGCGCGGTCATGCTGGCGCTGATCGCCGATGTGGACCCGTCGCTGCCAATCCAGTTCATCGATACCGGCATGCACTTTCCCCAGACGCTGGACTACCGGGACGAGCTGATCGAGACGCTTGGCCTGACCGGCGTGCGCACGCTGGTACCAAACGATGCCGAGCGGCGCGCGGAAGATCCCAAGTCCATGCTCTGGAAAACCAACACCGATGCCTGCTGCGACCTGCGCAAGGTGCGCCCACTCGAGCCGGCACTGAACGGCTATTCCGCCTGGATCACGGGCCGCAAACGCTTCCATGGTGGCGCGCGCATGAGCCTGCCGGTGTTCGAGTTCGCTTCGGGCCGCTACAAGGTCAATCCGTTGGCCAGCTGGAACCAGGACGATGTCGACCTGTTCATGGAGCAGCGCAACCTGCCGCGCCATCCGCTGGTCGCACAGGGCTATCCGTCGATCGGTTGCTGGCCGTGCACTCAGCCTGCGGATGATCCGGACAATCCGCGCGCGGGTCGTTGGGCAGGTCAGGAGAAGACCGAGTGCGGTCTTCACGTCGAGCGCAACGAACGCCCCAGAGTGTTCTGAGCGTTTTCTGAGCTCAGTTCCGTGAATTGAAGACGTGGGCGAGCGCGAGCGCTGCCGCGGTGGCAACGTTCACGCTGTCAAAACCGTCCGTCATCGGAATGCGCACAGGCCGCGCCCGGGCGATCAGGTCGCGGGGCAGGCCCGGTCCTTCCGCGCCCATCAGCAGCGCGACGCGTTCGGGCACGCGCACCGAGGGCAGGGGCTCGGCCCGCGCGTCCGGGGTCAGCGACCAGACTTCGTAACCCCGCGCTTCGGCGGCCTCGATCAGGTCGCCGCCGGTTCCACCCTGAGCGAAGGGCAGCCATAGCGCGCTGCCGGACGAGACGCGGATCGCCTTGCGGTAAAGCGGGTCGCACGACTCGGCGTCGAGCAGCACGGCGCCCGCGCCGAACGCCGCGGCATTGCGGA
>JAIXVM010000274.1 GCA_027482995.1 Hyphomonadaceae bacterium
CGTCGACATTGATGCCTCCGACAAGAAGGCGACCGTCCTTACACGGAAAAGCACGGATACGGCCTTGCTGACCCGTGAAGACGCCGCGCTGCAAAGGGCGCTGTTTGCCGGAAGCGCCTCGCTGAAACTGGGCGAGGGCGAGAATGCCCAATTCACATCGGCCTATCAGGCGTTTCAGCAGGAAGTGTCGAAGGCATACGGAAAAGACTATTTCCGCTGGAATCTGGGCTACACGCTGGCGGCGGGGATCGTGACGCTGATCGCTGTCGCTTTTGCCATGTTCCAGGCGGTCAACTGGACCGGCTGGCATACGCTGGTCCTGCTGGCCTTCGCGGCGGTCAATGTCCTCTTCATGTACCTGATGCCGGCGCCGACGCCGAAGGGCCAGACGGTGAGATCCGAAATTGCGGGCTTCCGGCTTTATCTCGAGACTGCCGAAAAGCTGCAGATGAATGCGGTCGAAGTGGGCAGCGGCGCGCCGCCGCCGATGAGCCTCGCGCGGTACGAGGCTTTCCTGCCGTATGCGATGGCGCTCGATGTCGAAAAGCCCTGGACGAAGTTCTTCGAACGCCAGCTTCCGGACGTGGCGGCGAGTTACAGCCCGTCCTGGGGCCATTTCGGGGATCGCTCGTTCCGCAATGTGGGCGGGATGAATGACGCGTTCGAGTCCAGCATGAACACGGGCGTTGCGAGTTCGCTGCCGCAAAGTTCCAGCTCGTCGGGCAGTGGCGGCGGCGGGTTCTCCGGCGGCGGCGGTGGCGGTGGCGGGGGCGGCGGCTGGTAGCGGCTAGTTGCCGAATTTTCCGTGGCGACCCTTGCCTTCGGCGAAGCGCGCGGCGCCATCGCGGGCGCTGCCGGCCTTGAGGACGTCGAGGCCGCCCTCGAATTCAGCGGACAGGGCGGCGTCTTCGTGGAGGCTCCATTGGGAGAGGGCGGAGAGGCGGTCCGTCCGCATGCAGAGTTGCGGGAAGGCGGCGAGGTCTTCCGCCAGCTTCAGCGCGCGCGGCAGGGCGGTTTCTTCCGGGGTCAGATAATTGGCGAGCCCAATGGCGTGGGCTTCCTCGGGCGCGACTTCGCGGCCCGTGAGGATCAGGTCCATCGCGCGCGAGGCGCCGATGAGGCGCGGCAGGCGCACGGTGCCGCCATCAATCAGCGGCACGCCAAAGCGGCGGCAGAAAACGCCGAAGCGGGCCGAAGGCGAGGCCACGCGCAGGTCGCACCAGAGGGCGAGTTCTAATCCTCCGGCCACGGCATATCCGTCCACGGCGGCGATGACGGGTTTGGAGAGCTGCAGACGGCTGGGGCCCATCGGGCCAAGGTCGCCGCCGGAATGGGTGGGGTTGCCCTTGCCGGTCGCGACGGCTTTCAGGTCCGCGCCCGCGCAGAAGTTTCCGCCAGAGCCAGTGAGGATCGCGACGCTCGCAGTCTCATCCACATCGAAGGCCTTGAAGGCATCGTAGAGCGCGACGGCGGTCTCGTGATCGACCGCGTTGCGCGCGTGCGGGCGGTTGATCGTGATGACGCGGACAGGGCCGCGGGATGATGTGAGGATGGACATGGGGCCCTCATGGCTCCTCTCTCGCGCGTTAGAGAGAGGAGAAGGTTACCGGCTGAGTTCCTTCATCGCCTCGTCGAGGCCGCCGAGAGTCAGCTCGAACATGCGGTCCGGGCCGATCAGTTCACGGATGAGTTTGATCGAGCCGGTATACTCCCAGGCGCCTTCCTTCGTCGGGTTCAGCCAGACGAAATGCGGATAGCGTTCGACGAAGCGCTGCAGCCAGATGCCGCCGGCCTCTTCGTTCCAGTGCTCGACCGAACCGCCGGCATAGGTGATCTCGTACGGGCTCATCGTCGCGTCGCCAACGACAATCACTTTGTACTCGGACGGATATTTGTTCAGCACGTCCCAGGTCGGGATGCGGTTATTCATCCGGCGGCGGTTGTCCTTCCACAGGCCTTCATAGGGGCAGTTGTGGAAGTAGTAGAATTCGAGGTTCTTGATCTCGGATTTGGCGGCGGAGAAGAGCTCCTCCATGATCCGCACATAGGGGTCCATCGACCCGCCGACATCCAGCAGCAGCAGGACGGAGACGGTGTTGCGCTTCTCGGCGCGCATTTCGATGTCGAGATAGCCCTTGCGGGCGGTGTTGCGGATCGTCTGGTCGAGGTCGAGCTCATCCTGCGCGCCCTTGCGGGCCCATTTGCGCAGGCGCTTCATCGCAAGCTTGATGTTGCGGGTGCCGAGTTCGACCTTGTCGTCGTAATTCTTGAACTCGCGCTTGTCCCAGACCTTCACGGCGCGGCGGTGGCGGGATTTCTCCTGGCCGATGCGCACGCCTTCGGGATTGTAGCCATTCGCTCCAAACGGAGACGTTCCGCCGGTGCCGATCATCTTGTTGCCGCCCTCGTGGCGCTTCTTCTGCTCCTCGAGGCGCTGTTTCAGCGTTTCCATGAGCTTCTCGAAGCCGCCCATGGCCTCGATCTCGGCCATCTCTTCAGGCGTCAGGAATTTCTCGCTCATCTTCTTGAGCCATTCCTCCGGCAGGTCCTGCACGTTCACGGCATCCGCCAGCGTGTCGAGGCCCTTGAAGACGTGTGAGAAGACGCGGTCGAACTTGTCGATGTTGCGCTCGTCCTTAACGAGGGCGGCGCGGGCGAGGTAATAGAATTCCTCGACCTCCATCGCGATGACCTGCTTGTCCATCGCCTCCATGAGGGTCAGGTATTCCTTCAGCGTGACCGGGACTTTGGCGGTGCGGAGTTCGTTGAAGAAATTCAGGAACATGGGTCGTATCCGTTCGGTTTCGGAATTGAAGATAACCCGCCTCTGGGCGCCTGTCCAAGCTGACGCAGCGAAAACTTCATGCTCATCCTGTGTTCACGGGGGCCCGGATAGGGAAGGCGCCATGATCAGGGCGGGTTTCCTTCTGTTGATGGCCGGGCTTTGGGCCGCGGCGCCGGCCTCGGCCGAGGCGTGCCGGGCGGCGCGCGAGGCGCCGTGCATGCTGGAGGCGATCTGGTCGGCCGCAGAGGAGCTTCCCGCAAACAAGCAGGAGCGGGTGAAGCCACTGTTTGCGCCGCTGGCGCTGAAGCTGTCCGATCCGAAGGCCAAGGCGGTCTGGGACAAGCGGCTGGGCGGCGTGGCAATCGATGTCGAGGACACCGATTATGTGCGCTTGACGGCCGAGACCGCCGTGCGGGAGTATGGCTGGGAGATGTTCCTGCAGCGCGCCCGGGACGGGCTCGCGCCGCTGCACATGGGCCGGCCGGAGATCATGGGCGCGGCGATCGAGTTTGCGCCGGATGCGAAACAACGCACCCGGATCATCGAGATGATGTTCACGCTGGCAGGCGCCGCCGACAGCCGGACGATCAGCGGCATCAGCGTCAACGCGTTCGAGCGGGCGGACTTCGGCCATGTGCTGGCCGAGCGGATGATGCGCGATTGCCGATTAGCCGAGTTTGACCGCGCGGTGTCGCTGACCGCGGCGCCGGAGTCCTTGCGCTATGCGCTCTGGCGCGCGCGGATTACCGGCGGGGCAGGTGCGCTGGCCGATGATATCCGTGCCGGGAGCAGTGAGGATACGAGCCATGTGCGGCAGGCGGTGGAGGGGTATGGGGCAGTGATGGCGCTGGGGTATTGCCCCAAATGACCGGGCACAGATAATCCGAACCCCTCATGTCCCGCTCTTGCCGGCTTTCGCCGGGGTGAGCTGATGTTTGAGTGAGTTGCGAGGCGTCGTAGGGCGGGATGCAATCCCGCCGCAGCCAACGTCAAAGTCCGGCGTGGCCGGATTTTATCCCGCCCTACGTTTCAACCCGCAGGGCCTCTGCGCCCGCCGCCCGAGCTGCCCCCATCGGTGCGGCGGGAGAGGAAGGCGAGGCGTTCGAAGAGGGCGACGTCCTGCTCGTTCTTCAGCAGCGCGCCGTGCAGCGGCGGGGTCAGACGGTCAGGGTCTTTCTCGCGCATCGTCTCGAGGTCGATGTCCTCGTTCATCAGCAGCTTCAGCCAGTCGAGCAGCTCGGACGTGGACGGCTTTTTCTTCACGCCCGGGAGTTCCCGCATGGCGTAGAACGTCGCGAGCGCGTCGCCGACGAGCTTCTTCTTGATGCCGGCGAAGTGGACATCGATGATGGCGCGCATCGTCGGCTCGTCCGGGAACTTGATGAAGTGGAAGAAGCAGCGGCGCAGGAACGCGTCCGGCAGTTCCTTCTCGTTGTTCGAGGTGATGATCACGATCGGGCGGACTTTCGCCTTCACGGTCTCGTTGGTCTCGTAGACAAAGAACTCCATCCGGTCGAGTTCCTGCAGGAGGTCGTTCGGGAATTCGATGTCGGCCTTGTCGATCTCGTCGATCAGCAGCACGGGGCGCTTCTTGGCGGTGAACGCCTCCCAGAGCTTGCCCTTCTTGATGTAGTTCTTGACGTCCTTGGCGCGCTCTTCGCCCATCTGGCCGTCGCGCAGGCGCGAGACCGCGTCATATTCGTAGAGGCCCTGGTTGGCCTTGGTGGTCGACTTGATGTGCCACTCGATCAGGTCGAGGCCGAGGGATTTGGCGACTTCGACCGCCAGCACGGTCTTGCCGGTGCCGGGTTCGCCCTTGATCAGCAGCGGGCGCTCCAGCGCGATGGCTGCGTTGACGGCGACGCGCAGGTCGTCGGTTGCCACATAATTGGTCGTGCCTTCGAAGCGCATCGGCCCTGGTCCCTCTCACAAACTTGTCATTCCACCATAAGGCCCGCCCGGCGGTGGGCAAGCGCTGACCTGAAGGAAAGCCGCTGCGTTGCAACATCGATTTAACTTAAGGGAAGGGGCCCTCCGTGCTACATGGAATAGGCCATGCGCGACGCCACAGGGGCTCAAGCTTCAGCTACGCGCCGCACCTTGCCAGACTGTTCCGGCTGCTTGCCGGAGTGCGCCGGTAAGCGTGCAGGACTTATGATCCAATGCCTTCCTGAGACGGGCGCATGGCACTCCTCACCCCCGGATCTGCAGATCGGCAAAAGGTTCCCTTGCCGGCCGCGCGTCTCGGTAAATTTCCAGCAATCTTGCGTTAACGCCTGTGTGCGACTTTGAGACAGTCCGCAGGACGGGATTTAGCGCAGTATGCCACTCAAACTCTCCCTCAAGCCTGGCGAAACCTTCGTCGTGAACGGCGCGGTCGTGCGCAATGGCGACCGGCGCGGCGTGTTGCTGCTGGAAACGCAGGCGCGCGTGCTGCGCGAAAAAGACATTCTCCGCCCGGCCGATGCCGCAACCCCGGCAGGGCGCGCCTATTTTGCCGTGATGCAGATGTACCTGCTCGGCGAAGTGGATGGACCGCTCTACACCCAGACAGCCGACGCGCTCGCCGGCCTGCTCGCCGAAATGCCGGACGCGCATGACGATGTGCTTCAGATCTCGGCGGATGTGGTGGCAGGCGACCTTTACCGCGCGCTCGGCCGCTGCCGGAAACTGATGACGCCGCCTGAAGCCGGTGACGCCTGATGGGCGACGGAAGCACGATGCGCGCGAGCCTGCCGGTCAATGACAGCCCGGTTGTGAGCGTCGATGAAGCCATCCGGCTGATCGAGGCGGGCAAGGGCGACGGTCTGCGCGTCGATCTCGGCAGCGGGCGCTATGCCTCGGCCGATACGCCGCGCGGCACGGACGGCCTGCTGCAGCGCCTGCGTGGCCACAAGATGCTGACGGCCCTGTCGCAGGACGGCGGCGACCTCTCCCGGCTTAAGCCGCCCGCGACCGAAGTGACGGTTGCCCCGGCGGTGCGGGAAATCCTCGACGCGGCGACGCGGAAAGCGTAAGCCGCCGCGCGCATGTCCCCAGAACTCATTTCCCTCTTCACGGCCGCGTTCGTGACCTTCTTCGTATTGATCGATGCGCCCGGCGTGGCGCCGATCTTTGCGACGCTGACCGCGGGCACGCCGGCTGCCCATCGCCGGAAGATGGCGTTCAAGTCGGTCTTCGTCGCCTCGCTGATCATGTTGTTCTTCGCGTTCGGCGGCGCCTGGCTGCTGGAAGCGATGCATATCTCGCTCGACGCCTTCCGGATGGCGGGCGGAGCGCTGCTGTTCCTGATCGCGCTCGACATGGTGTTCGAAAAGCGCACCGAGCGGCGCGAGCACCGGGCCGAGGAAGTGCTGGAAGAGCACAAGAATGATCCGGAGCCGGATGATATCTCGGTCTTCCCGATGGGTATTCCGATGATCGCCGGGCCGGGCTCGATTGCCACGGCCATGTTCTACATGTCGGAAGCCGCCAATTGGCAGGAGCAGGGCGTCGTGCTCGCCGCGATCGCACTGAACCTGCTGATCACCCTGGTCATTTTCCTGGCTGCCGGACCGATCGTAAAGCTGATCGGGGCGAGCGTGGCCGGTGCCATCACCCGCATCCTCGGTGTGATCCTGGCAGCCTTGTCGGCGCAGCTGCTGATTGACGGCATCCGGGGCGCGTTCAGCCTCGGCTAGGGCGGATCAAGCGCCGATCAGCTCGGCCTTTGCCTGCCGGCGCGGGAAGTAGATCCGCACCGTGGACAGCGCGACCCAGAAGAGCAGCATGCCGGCGGCCGTGAGGCTCATGATCTCCAGGAACATCGTGCCATCCCAGCGCACGCCCGCGTCGGCGACGCGGAGGGCGGCATTGCCCTGTTCGCGCACGAGGGCGACGGCCTGCGCGCCGCCGGCCTCCGCCAGCAGGCGGGCGCGCCGAAGGTCGGTGCCGTCCTCGACAACCGAGAGCAGCGTGAGCGTGGCGGACGGGCTGGTGAGCGCGGCGATCTTGTCGATCTGCTCTAGGTCGCTTTCCAGCTTGGCGAGACCGGCCGGGTCAATCGCCTGTTCGAAGGCGGCGCGCACGCGCTGGCCGCGGACATCCGTGGTGGCAAGACCGCTGAGCGCGTTTTCGAGCGCCGGGTTGAGCACTTCCTGCGGCGCGGCCGCGTTGGTGCGAGCGTCGAGATAGTCCGTGAACGGAATGGTGAGGCGTTTGGACCGGCTCGCCGACTTGACGATGGAAACGGCGCGGATGTTGCCTTCAGACAGGCCGTCGCTGATGCCCTGCTGGACGAGGCCGATGCCGGTCAGCTTGAAAACGATGGCATCCGACCAGTCCCCGCCGACCCAGCGCTGCGACATGCCGGCAAGGTCCGCGTAGCTGCCGAGGAGTTCGAAGCGCCAGTCCAGCTGGGCGCGCCCGCCCGCCTGCAGCACTTCGCCGACTTCCTCGCCCGGCGCCGCCACATGAGGCGTCGGTGCGGTGTCGAGCAGCGGCGCGGGCGTTGGTGCGGTGAGGGTTTGCGGCAGGCCCATTTCGAGCTCGGCTGCCCGGGCGACGCTTTCCGGCATTTTCTGGAGGGCGGCGCGGATCATGCGCTCCTCCGGCGTGCCGCGCGATTCGGCTTCGGCCCGGGCGCTGACCTGCTTGCCGAGCTCATTGCCGAGCATCCAGGGCGCCGCGAGCAGGTAGCCGCGCAGGGCGTCTGGGTCGCGGTCCTCGAGGGCGCGCTGCACCTTATCTTGCCAGAAGGGGAGCTTGCGGTCGTTTTCCTTGGGGCTCAGTTCCTTGAACGCTTCGCCCATCCGGTTGGAGGTCTGGTAGATCGCATCGACCGTGGGCGTCTCGGCCACGCCGACGCCGTCATAGGCCTTGCGCACCGTGTTGGACGCAATCACCGGCAGGAGGATCAGCAGTGAATTGAACATCACTGCCAGCATCCAGCCAGCCTGTTTCGTGGGTTGCTTGCGTTGTCTGGCCATGCGGGCAGGAAACCGTTGGGAGCGCGGCGGCTACGGGGAAGCATTCATAGACACTGCGGGGGGAACAAAGATCAAGTGCCGGTCTGCAACTTGCAGTGCGCTTGGCAGCTGTGCTGTGCCATATGGCTCGAATGTTACTTATTTTTGTCGTAAAATTGGCGTAAGAGCTTGAAAATATTGGGCTAAAGATAGCAGCTGGTGGAATTGCACCGAATCGAGGGTCGCTTTATATGGCACGGAAACGAGTGAAGGAGACTGCGGTGAGCATCGATCTTTCAGACGACTATCGCCCCTCCGACGACGAAGAGTTCATGAACGAGCGCCAGCTCGCCTACTTCCGGCGTCTGCTCGAAGCCTGGAAGGCCGAAATCCTCGACGGCGCCAAGCAGACCATCAACAACCTCCAGGATGAGAGCGGATCGCTGCCGGATATCGTGGACCGCGCCTCTGCCGAGAGCGACAAGGCCCTCGAGCTGCGCACCCGTGACCGCCAGCGCAAGCTGATCTCCAAGATCGACGCCGCCATGCGCCGGATCGACGATGGCACCTACGGTTATTGCGAAGCGACCGGTGAGCCGATCGGCCTGCGCCGCCTAGAAGCGCGCCCGACCGCCACGCTGAGCCTCGAGGCGCAGGAGCGCCATGAGCGCAAGGAACGCACGCTACGCGACGACTAGGTCCGGCGCGGCTTTAGCCCGAAAACCCGAAAGGCGGCGCCCCCGAAGGAGCGCCGCCTTTTTGTTCATCCATCACATCCCAACGCCTTTGGCCAACTCTCAGGGGTTGCCCTTCAGCGATGGGATGAGAATGCACTCAACATCCGAATCGCGCCTTACCGCGCCGTGACCGCGGGGTTAAATTCCGCCGATAGTTGTGAATGGCGGGTAGGCCGCGCCTTAACCGGCCGGGCCAGCGGGCCAACCCCTAACCCGCCGTTAACCTGTCCGGGGCGATGAAAGGGGATGACCCGGACTGCTGCCGCGACCTCTGCCGCGCCGGCGCTGCCTGACAGCGCCGATGACGGCTGGGACATGCCCCCGCGCCGGGAAGGGCAGGTGATGGCCGAGATGCCGAAAGGTTTTGTTCCCGCAGATCCCGACCGCCCCCTCCAGACGGGCCGCGGCCTGCTGAGCCCGGCCGAGATCGAGGCGCTGCTGCGCCCGGACCTCTCCGACCTTCCGCCTGATCCGGTGCCCGAGACAACCGAGGCCCGCGGCTTCGGCGATTTCACGGCGGCGCCGGCCGATACCGGCGCGCAGGACCGCGACAATGCCCGGCGGCTGGCCGCGCGCCTGTCGATGGCGATGCGCGATGCGTGCGGCCTGCCGGTGGCGGCGCTGGCGAGTGGCACACGCCGCGCGCCGTTTGAGGCGGCGTTGCGTCAGGGTGAAGAGGAACGCGGGCAGGCGATTGCCTGCTTTGCTTCGCCCGGCGGCGATATCGGCGCAATGATGATCCTGTCGGCAGGCCTTGCGCAGCTGCTGGTCGAGACGGCCTGCGGCGCACGCCTGCGCCCCGGCGCGGTGCGCCCGCTCAGCACGATTGACCTCGCCGTGCTGGAAGCCCTCGTGCGGCCGCTGGCGCCCGCGCTCGCACCCGAACTCAGTTTTTCGTCGCTCGAGACCGACACGCTGTTTGCCGCGTCGATCGCGCCGCCTTCCGAAGCCGTGGCAGCGGACCTGTCGATGCGGGTTCAGGCCGACGCCTACCGCGCGCAGGTCATCCTGCTGGCTCCGCCCGTGCCGGTCGCGCTGGCTGCGCCGCAGGGCCAGGCAACCGGCCTGCAAGGCGCGCTGTCGGTGACGCTGACCGCCCGCGTGGCGAGCCTTGCGGTCCCTCTGTCGCGCCTGTCCGGATTGAAACCCGGCTCAACGCTGCTGCTCGGCGTGCCGGCGGACCAGCCGGTCGAACTGATGTCGGGCACCGAGCCCGGCGTGCTGGCGGCGGAAGCAGAGATCGGCCGGCGCGGCGGACGCATCGCGCTGCGCATCACCCGCCGCAGCCCGGCGCTGGGGACGCTTATTCGCTCTTCGTCTTGAGGAACTCAGCCTCGATCTCGATGATGACGTCATCAGCGAGAAGACCCGAATACTTGTCGACGCCGAACTCTGACCGGTTGATTGGCAAGGTGACCGAGAAGCCCACGACGTCTGCGCCGCGCAGCCGGTCATAGGCGCTGCCATTCAGGCGGGCTTTCAGGATCACGGCTTTGGTCTGGCCCTTCAGCGTGAGTTCGCCGCTGATGTCGGCCTCGGTATCGCTCGTGAGCTTCAGTCCGAGTGTCTTGAACGTCGCTTGCGGATAGGTTGCGGCATCGAACCAGTCCGGGCCCATCAGTTCGGCAGCGAAGTCCGGGTTGGCGATGTTCAGCGAGGTCATGTCCACCACCGCCGTGACCTGCGCGGTCTGGGGCGTCGCGGGATCGCCCGTAAGGCTCGCCTCAAAACGCTCGAAGCGGCCGATATAGGTCGAGTAGCCAAGATGGTTGATCTTGAACAGGATCGAGGCGTGCGCCGGGTCGAGCGTGTAGTCGCCCGCGGGCACGCTGACAGCGGCCGTCTGGACGTCCGGTTTCAGCACCGCGCTGGCGAGCGTGTTGCAGCCCGTCAGCGCCACCAGCGGCAATAGGTAGAGCGCGGCGAGGGCGGGTCTCATGCCTTCTTGCCGGCGAGCCAAGCGTCCACGGTTTCTTCGAGCACGGCGAGCGGCACAGGGCCGTCGCGCAGCACGATGTCGTGGAATTCGCGGATGTCGAACTTGTCGCCCAGCTGTGCGCGGGCGCGTTCGCGCAGCTCGACGATCTTCAGCATGCCGATCTTGTAGGCAGTCGCCTGTCCCGGCATCACGATGTAGCGGTCGATCGCCTTTTCGCAGTCGCCTTGCGGGTTGGGCGTGTTGTCCATCAGGTATTTGACCGCCTCTTCGCGCGTCCACTTCTTGTCGTGGATTCCGGTATCAACGACGAGACGGGCGGCGCGCCAGATTTCCATCGCGAGACGGCCAAAGTCCGAGTACGGATCAGAATAGTAGCCGAGCTCTTTCGGCACGAGTTCCGTGTAGAGGCCCCAGCCTTCCGAATAGGCGGTATAGCCGCCGAACTTGCGGAAACTCGGGATGCCTTCGAGTTCCTGCGCGATGGCAATCTGCATGTGGTGGCCGGGGATGCCTTCGTGGAAGGCGAGCGCTTCCAGCTGGTAGGTCGGCATGTCGGCCATCACGTAGAGGTTGGCGTAATAGATGCCGGGGCGGCTGCCATCCGGGGCGGGCCTCGAATAGAAGGCCTTGCCGGCGGATTTCTCGCGGAAGGGCTCGACCGCTTTCACCACCATGTCGGCTTTCGGGAAAGTGTTGAAGAGTTTCGGCAGGTCGCCCTTCATCTTTGCAATCGCCGCTTCGGCTTCGGCGAGATACTCGGCTCTGCCTTCCGGTGTTTCCGGTTTGTAGAAGCGCGGGTCGGTGCGCATGAATTCGAAGAAGTCCTGCAGGCTTCCCTTGAAGCCCACCTGAGTCATGATCGCCTGCATCTCGGCATGGATGCGCGCGACTTCATCGAGGCCGATCTGGTGGATTTCATCCGCCGTCAGATCGGTTGTCGTCATCTGGGCGAGGCGCATGTTGTAATAGGCTTCGCCGTCCGGCAGCTTCCAGGCGCCGTCATCCTTGGTGGCCGTTTTCTGCTGGCGTTCGAGTTCTGCGATCGCCGCCTCGTAGGCAGGACCAACCGATGTGACGAGGGCGGCTGCGGCGCGGGCATTGAGATCCGCGGCGGCTTCGGCGGTCAAGGAACCGTTGGTGACAAGCGCGGCGGTCTTGGCGCGGATGTCGGCCATCAGGGGGCTGTCGGCGCTGCCATCATCCTTGCCGGAGAAAGGATAGCCGGTGATCAAGCCGCGGGCGTCTGACAGGACATAGTCATAAACAAAAGCCGGCGGCTTGATGCCGAGGCCGGCGGAGGCGCGGGCATTGTCGACGTGCTGGCCGAGATAGGCCGGCACGCCGTTGAGGCGGGCGATATAGGCCTCGGCGTCGGCGGCGCTGGTGACCGTGTGCTGATTGATTAGGAAGGCCGGGATGCCGGACTGGACGCCGAACATCTGGTTGAACGTGTAGTTATGGTTGCGGAAAGGGAAGGCCGCCTCGGCCCGCTCAAGCTCATACTCGGCCAGGCGCCAGGAAAGCTTCGCCTGCGGATCAAGTTTCTCGAAGTCGAAGCTCGCCTTCATCTCGGCGACTTCGGCCCGCTGGATCTCGAGTTCGGCGCGCTCGAAGGCCTCGGACGGATCGCTCCATTCGTCATAGCGGTCCTTGATGCCGAGATAGGTCTGGCGCATCGGGTCGCGGGCGACGGCGGCGTCGAATTTTGTCTCGAACCAGGCGTTCAGGCGGGCGGATTCAGTCTCGGCAGCCTCGGCTGAAAGGGCCGTATTGACCGGCTCGTGGGCGGGAGCCGTGCCGCAGGCGGCAGCGGCGGCGAGCAGGGCGAGCGCGAAGGCAGAACGCGTTATGTACATGAACCGAATCCTGTTGGTGTGGAGGCAGTGGACCCTCTCGTCTTAACCGTTTTTTTGGATTCGTTAACCATTGGCGTGCGAGAACAGGCTAACCAAGAATGTCCCGTGCGCGCGGCGGCGCGCGGCGGGGCAATTGCGCTTCCGGCGGCGGGCCGGGTGAATTGGCGGTAGATCATGAAAAAAGACTCAGAAGCCCTTGATTTGTCTCAGGTCCTCGGATCGGCGGACGATGCGGACGGGTCCGCGCCGGGGGCCGCCTCGCGCAAGATCGACCTTTTGCAGCTGGGCTTCTGGGCGTGTCTCCTCCTGTCGATCGCGGCCGCCAGCGTCTCGCTCGTGCGCCCGCATGCGGCCGGCGCGACGGGGTCGATCCTGCTGATCACGATGGCGTCCGGCGGGCTCGTCTTCCTCTTGTGGACCGTGCGCGGGGCCGGCCGGTTCATCGGCCTGTTCCCCGAAAAGGGCTCGGCCGCCGCCATCGCCAATGCCGCGGCGCCGCGCTTTCCCTGGATCGAGGCGCTAGACGAGGCCGTGCTCGTGACCGAATCCGGCGGCGCCCCGGTGGCCGCCAACCCGGCCTTCAACGAACTCGCCGAACTCGCCCTGATGACCGGGGCCAGCGATACCGGCCTCGTGACGGTGGACCGCCTGTTCGGCGCCAGCCCGGGCCTCGCCGCGCCGGTCTACCGCCTGTCGAAAGCTGCCAAGGCCGGCACGCGCCGCCGCGAGCTTCTGCCGCCGGTCGCTCTGGGCCCGGAACAAGTGCCCGCCCAGTTCGAAGTGACTGTCTCGCCGCTGCCGCGCAGCCGTGTGCTCTGGCGCATCCGCCGGATCGCCGGACAGATCGAAGCGACCGGCGCGGCGGATCTCAAATCCCTTTACGTCGAAGACGCCCCGATGGGCTTCTTTGCGGCCCGTCCGGATGGCACGATCACCTATGCCAACGGCTTCCTGCGCGAGCTCCTCGGCCTGCCGGAATCGGCGAAGAACATCCGTCTCGACGACATCATGCGTCCGGAATTCGTCAAGCTGCTCGGCCGCGACAAGAAATCCGGCGCGCCGGGCCGGGCGGATATCCAGCTGCGCGCGCGCGACGGCGTGGAAGTGCCGGTGCAGGCGATCACCACCTGGTCTGGCCGCGGCGTTGAAGCCCATGGCCGCACGATCCTGCTGCCAAGCCCGCAGATGCTGAACGGCGAGAGCGACCGGTTTGCCCTGCAGGGCGCCTCGCGCCCGATGCGCGCCGATGGCGATCCGATGTTCGACGACGCCCCGTTCGGCGCGGTGCGCCTCGACGGCGACCGGGTGGACGGCGCCATCATCCTTGATGCCAACCGTGTACTGATGGAACTGACCGGCGGGCGGGCAACCCCCGGCTCGCGCTTCTCGGATCTGTTCGTGTCCGATGATGAAGGCCCGAACGCGGCCGCCGCCGCCCTGGTCCAGGCCGTGGACCGTCCGGTCGCGCTGCGCATCGCCGGGCAGGACGCCGCGCACGTCAACGTGTTCGTCACGCTGAACGCCACCGGCCGCCCGTCGGTGGCCTATGTCGTCGACATCTCCGAGCACCGCCTCATGGAACAGCGTCTCGCGCATGGCGAGAAGATGCAGGCCGTCGGCAAGATCGCCGGACGCATCGCGCACGAGATCAACAACATGCTGCAGGTCACGATGGGCAATTACGAAGCCCTGATGACACGCCATCCGGTCGGCGATCCGTCCTTTGACAATATCAAGGCGATCCACGAAGCCACCATGCGTTCGCGCGATCTGGTGCGCGGGCTGCTCGCCTATGCGCGCGAGCAGACATTCAAGCGCGAAGTGTTCAACACGACCGACTTCCTCACCGAATTCTCGATCCTGCTACGCGGCGTCATTGACGAGCGCATCACGCTGGATGTGGTCCACGGGCGCGACGTGCCCTGGATCCGCGCGGACGTCAGCCAGATCGAGACGGCGATCATGAACCTCGTGACCAATGCGCGCGATGCGATGCTGTCACACCGCGACGGCGGCACCCTGCAGATCCGCACGAGCCGTACGACGGCGCGCGAAGCGCATGCCAAGGGCTTCGACTATATCGAAGAGAGCGAATACCTGCTCATCGAAGTCGAAGACAATGGCGCCGGCATGCGCAAGGATGTGTTGGACAAGATTTTCCAGCCCTTCTTCACGACCAAGGAAAAAGGCTCGGGCACCGGTCTTGGCCTTGCCACCGTGTTCGGCATCATCAAGCAGTCGGGCGGCTATATCTGTCCGGTCTCAGTCGTTGGCAAAGGCACCAACTTCCACATCTACCTGCCCGCCCTGCCGGCTTCGGAAATTCCTCAGCCCAAGGATCTTGTCGCCGAACGCAAGCAGGCGCTCCGTCCGGTGGACCTGTCCGGGCGCGGCCGCATTCTCGTGATCGAGGACGAGGCCGGCGTGCGCGCGATTGCGGTGAACAACCTGCGGTCCCGCGGCTATGAAGTCGAAGAAGCCGAAGACGGCGAGGACGCGCTCGAGATCATCAAGTCGAAGCCGGGGCATTTCGATCTCGTGATTTCCGACGTGGTGATGCCCGGCATGAACGGGCCGACGCTGATCAAGCAGGCCCGCGAACAGCTCGGCAATGCGCGCGTCATCTTCATCTCGGGCTATGCCGAACAGGAACTGGCCAAGCAGCTCGACGACCGCGCCGTCTCGTTCCTGCCGAAGCCTTTCTCGATCCGTCAGCTGGCGGAGCTTGTGAAGAACGAAATCGGCACGCCGCAGCAGGAAGCCGCTTAACGCGACCAGTGCGCCGCGAGCAGGCCTGCAAACTCCTCGGCGCGCTCGTGGCAGGCCCAGTGACCGGCGCCGCGCGCCACGTGCAGGGGCGTGCCCCATTGTTTCGAGAAACGCTCCGCCACCGAGATATCCACGAAGGGATCGGTCTCGCCCCAGAAGAGCTGGCCGCGCTTGGGAAGTTTCGCGAGATCATCGACCCAGGCGCCCCGGAAATTGAGGCCGAGCGCTGAGCGGTAAAGCTTGAGGATCGACTGGCGCATCGTCTTGTCGATGTGCGGAACTTCCGTCCTGGCGAGGCTCGCCGGCATGCCGCCTTCGACCAGCGCAGGCTCCAGCCGCGCCTTGTTGCGCATGCCCAGCATCACGAGTTCGCCAAGGATCGGCGTCGCCCACATGCGAGCGGTGCGGTGGCCGGTATAGTCCTTGTCGATCAGCGCGTTCGTCACGCACCAGCTGGACACAAGGTCCGGCCGCATCGAGGCGGCGCGCAGCACGAGCAGCGCGCCCCAGTCATGTCCGACGAGGTGCACGGGCTCACCCGCCGCCTCCATCTGTTTCACGAGCCAGCCGGCATAGGCATCCTTGGTGCAGGAAAAGCCCTTGGGAACAGGGTTTCCGAAGCCGGGCAGGGACAGCGCGCGGTACACGCCCGGCTCCAGCCCCAACGCCTTGATCAGCGGATCCCAGAGGATGGCGGTGTCCGGAACACCGTGGACGAACAGGATCATGCGCAGCGCCCTCTAGAACCCGGTTGCAGCCTAACGCGGCAGGGGCCCAGCGGCAACCAAAGCGCGCGTCAGCGGCCCACGCCCCGATTTCCCCGATGACACGGCTTGCGGCACGGCATCGGCTTGTCCAAGGATGCCGCGGAACAGACACACTCAAGGGAGACGACCGTCATGAAAACCCGCATCACCGAAATGCTCGGCATCCAGCACCCGATCGTGCAGGGCGGCATGCATTATGTCGGCTTTGCAGAAATGGCGGCGGCGGTCTCCAATGCCGGCGGCCTCGGCATCATCACGGCGCTGACCCAGCGCACCCCGGCCGACCTTGCCAACGAGATCGCCCGCTGCCGCGACATGACGACCAAGCCGATCGGCGTGAACCTCACCTTCCTGCCCGCGCTGAACCAACCGGACTATCCGGGCTATGTGAAGGCGATCATCGAAGGCGGCGTGAAAGTCGTCGAGACGGCCGGCAACAACCCGGTCCAGGTGCTCCCGATCCTCAAGGACAACGGCATCAAGGTCGTCCACAAGTGCACCGCGGTCCGTCACGCCCTGAAGGCGCAGAATATCGGCTGTGACGCCGTTTCGGTGGACGGCTTCGAATGCGGCGGCCACCCCGGCGAAGACGATGTGCCGAACTTCATCCTGCTGCCGCGCGCGATGGACGAACTCGACATTCCCTTCATCGCCTCCGGCGGCATGGCCGATGGCCGCTCGCTCGTCGCCGCCATGGCGCTCGGCGCCGAAGGCATGAACATGGGCACGCGCTTCATCGCAACGAAAGAGGCCCCCGTGCACGAGAACGTGAAGCAGGCGCTCGTTGCCGCCTCCGAACTCGACACCCGCCTCGTGATGCGTCCGCTGCGCAACACCGAACGCGTGCTGAAGAATGCCGGCGTCGAGAAACTGCTCGCCAAGGAAAAGGCGCTCGGCGCGGCGATCAAGTTCGAGGACATCATCGAGGAAGTCGCCGGGATTTATCCGAAGGTGATGAAGGACGGCGACATGGATGCCGGCGCCTGGTCGTGCGGCATGGTCGCGGGCCTGATCTACGACATCCCGACCTGCAAGGAACTGATCGACCGGATCATGGCCGAGGCCGAAGAGATCATCACCAAACGCCTCGCGGGTTTCCTGAAAAACTGAAGGGCGCCCCTTGTTCCCGGTCTGATCCGGGCGCGTTAACCCTTCTTTTTAAACCGGCGGAATTCCCCTGTGAGGCGGGGGCATTTCGCCTGTGAGGTGTGGACAAGGCTGTTTCGTTCCGATTATGTTCCAGGGAATCGGTTTAAGGCCCTCCCATGGACCCCATCATGACGTTCGGAACGCTGGCGCTCGACGCCCTGCACCTGGTTTTCCTCGTGCTCGCGCTGGGGCTCGGCTTTGCCTGGTGGCAACTAAGGCAGACGTCGCAGGCCGCGCGGCAACTGCTGGAACGCGACTTCGAGTCGGCGCAGGCCGATGCCGAACGCAACGCCCAGCGCGCCCGCACGCAGGAAGCGCTCGCCCGCGAGGCCGAGCTCAAACTGGCCGCCGCACAAGCCCGCAGCGCCGAAGACGAGCAGAAGTTTGCGCAACTGGCGCAAGGCGTCCTCACGCAGGCCAACGCGCTCTTCCTCGAACGGGCCGATGAGACCTTCAAGCGCCACCGCGAGGGCGCGCAGGGCGAACTCAAGGAACTGATGAAGCCGATCGGCGAAAACTTCGAGACGTTCCGCCAGAAGGTCGAAGCGATCGAGAAGGTACGCACCGAAGACAAGTCCGCGCTCAAGGAACAGGTGGAAGCAATCCACGCCAGCCTGAAGGTGCACACCACCGAGACGGGCAGGCTGGTCAGCGCGCTGACCGCGCCCAAGGGCGGCGGGCGTTGGGGCGAGATGACGCTTCGCAACGTGATGGAGCAGGCGGGCCTGTCCCAGCATTGCGATTTCTCGGAACAGGTCAGCGAAGCCAGCGAAACGGGCCGCCAGCGCCCGGATGCCATCATCCACCTGCCGGGCGGGCGCCAGATCGTGGTCGACTCGAAGGTCTCCCTGGATGCCTATATGGCGGCCACCGGCACGGACGATCCGGCCCAGCGCGCCCTGCACCTGAAAGCCCACGCCGCCAGCGTCCAGCGCCATGTGAACCTGCTCTCGTCGAAGGACTACCAGTCCAACCTCGGCAACCGGTTCGACTATGTCGCCATGTTCATTCCCGGCGAGAATTTCTTCGCCGCCGCGCTCGAAGAGGCGCCCGACCTGATCGAGAAGGCCATGGGCAAGGCCGTCATCGTCACCACGCCGACGACCCTGATTGCCCTCGCCCGCACCGTCGCCCACCTCTGGCGCCAGCACGAGATGAACGCCAATGCGATGGAGGCGGCCGAACTCGGCGCCGAGCTTTACGTGCGCATCGGCAAGATGCTGGAGCACATGCAGAAGCTCGGAAAATCGCTCAATGGCTCGGTCGATGCGTTCAACGATGTCATCGGATCCGTGGACAAACGGGTCATGCCGACGCTCCGCCGGTTCGAGGAATTATCCATCGCGCCCCCCGCCAAGACAGCGGCTGAGCCGAAACTGATCGAGGCGCGGGCCCGCCCGTCGGCCGCGTCCGGAGAGCTGGATCTGCCGCCGCCCCGCAAGGCGCTGTCGGCGGAATAGACCCGTTGACGCCTACGTAAGGCGTGCATATCTGACCGTCATGGCCATCCGCGAAATCCTCACCGTTCCTGATCCGCGCCTCAAAGAGGTGTCGAAACCCGTTGTCGGGCCCGTCACGGACGAGCACCGCGCACTGATGGATGACATGCTGGAGACGATGTATGACGCGCCGGGCATTGGCCTGGCCGCCATCCAGATCGGCGTGCCGCTGCGCATCATCGTGATGGACCTCTCGAAAGAGGGCGAGGAACGCGCGCCGCGCTATTTCGTGAATCCGGAAATCCTCGAGATGGCCGGCGAGAACAAGCCGTACGAAGAAGGCTGCCTTTCGGTGCCGGACATCTTCGACGAGGTCGAACGCCCCGCCCGCTGCCGCCTGCGCTATCTCGATTATAACGGCAACGCCGTCGAGGAATGGGCCGAGGACCTGTATGCGGTCTGCATCCAGCATGAGATGGACCACCTCGAAGGCACGCTGTTCATCGACTACCTCTCGCGCCTGAAACGCCAGCGCGCGATCGACAAAGTGAAGAAAGCGAAACTCCGCGCCATCCGCGAAGACGCGAACTAGGCTCGCTTTCCAAGCCGTTCGATTGCCGATAGATCGGCGCGCATGACAAAGCGCCTCCGCATCGCCTTCATGGGAAGCCCCGGCATTGCGCTCGGCGTGCTCGAAGCGCTGATCGCGGCGGGCCATGAGATCGCCTGCGTCTATTCCCAGCCGCCGCGCCCCGCAGGCCGGGGCCAGAAGCTGACGCCGACGCCGGTGCACGCCTTTGCCGAGGCGCGCAGCCTGGAAGTGCGCACGCCGAAATCACTGAAGAACGCCGAGGCGCAGGCGGCCTTTGCGGCGTTGAACCTCGATGCCGCCGTGGTCGTCGCCTACGGCCTGATCCTGCCGCAGCCGATCCTCGATGCGCCGCGCCTTGGCTGCCTCAACATGCACGCCTCCATCCTGCCTCGCTGGCGGGGCGCCGCGCCGATTCAGCGCGCGATCATGGCGGGCGACGCGGAGACCGGGGTCGACGCCATGCTGATGGAAGCCGGCCTCGATACCGGCCCGGTCCTCGCCTCCGTCCGTACACCGATCACGCGCGACGACACCGCCGGCACGCTGCATGACCGGCTCGCGGCGCTGGCCGCCGAGCTGGCTCCGCGCGCCCTCGCCGGTCTCGCGGATGGCAGCCTGACGCCAATTGCCCAGATCGAAGACGGCGCCACCTATGCCCACAAGATCACGGCGGACGATCAGCGCATCGACTGGTCGAAGCCCGCCGCCGAGGTCGATTGCCGGATCCGGGGCCTTGCGCCCGCCCCCGGCGCCTGGTGCGAAGCTGATTTGGGGCAGGGTCCGGTCCGCCTGAAGTTGATCTTCAGTGAGCTGACGGACCTTCGGAGCCCCGTCCCGCCCGGCACGCTGCTGGACGACCGGCTCGCGGTCGCCTGCGGGGATGGCCGCGCGGTGCGCCTGCTCAAACTCCAGAAGCCCGGCGGCAAGCCGCTGGACGCGCGCGACTTCCTGGTGGGCACGCCGCTCGCGGCCGGCACCCTGCTGGCATGATCGACTTCTGGACCCGACTCGCAAAGCCCGGTGACAGCGATGCCATCGCCGCGCTCAATGATGCCGCCTTTGGCGGGCCGGATGAGGCACGCATCGTCCGCCAGCTGCAGGCCGATGGTGACAGCCTCCTCTCGCTCGTCGCCGAGAACGACACCGGCCTCGTCGGTCATATCGAATTCTTCCGTATCCTGATTGACGGCCAGCCGGTTGGCGCCGGCCTCGGGCCGATGAGCGCAAAGCCCGGCCTGCAGAAATCCGGTATCGGAAGCTACCTGATCCGCACCGGCCTTGAGGAACTGGAAGACCTCGGCGAGACCATCGTCTTCGTGCTCGGCCACGACACCTATTATCCGAAGTTCGGCTTCGAGGCAGGCACCGCAAAGCCCTTCAAGGCGCCCTGGTCGGGCCCGCACTTCATGGCCATCCGCCTCGCGCCCGGCGGCCCCGCTTCCGGCACGCTCACCTATCCACGCACATAAGATACACAAACACATAAGCACAAAAACATTTACACATACATACAAATACA
>JAIXVM010000060.1 GCA_027482995.1 Hyphomonadaceae bacterium
AGCGCCGCAACCGAGATCCACAGTATGATCTGAGTCGAGATGCGCGGCGGTTCGTCGCCGACGAGGGTGGGGGCCGTGAAGACGGCCAGGACCGTGGCGATACGGATCAGCTCCATCGCGGCGATCGTGATTCCGATCCGCGAAAGGCGGGTGGCATTCTCCGGCACGAAGGGGTCGCCTTCGGAGAGGGTCTGCAGGATGCGGCGCAGCTGAAGGCAGATGAAGATGACGCCCGGAACGATCACGACGAGCCCGGCGAGGCCAATCACGAGCTGGCCCGGCGTGACGCCCTCGGCCAGCGCCTTGATACCCGAAATTTCGGTGCTGCCGCCTGACAGGCTGGCCATCAGGCCCATGCCCAGGACAGGGATGCCGATCACGCCCATGGCGCCGACGATCCAGATGGCGACTGTGACGAGCACAGACATGATTTCCGCCATAGAATTGTGTCCGGTGCTGGGCATGTCTGGTCTTTTCACCCTCTATCCTTGATGGTTCATGAAGCGGTACCGAGATGGTCCGATGTCCCAATATTACCGAATAACGATATATGAGTTCGCGCACAACGCAAGAACGGAGCCAGGATGCCTGTGAATTTCGCTGAATCCCCCCCTCGGTTGGTGCCCGGCCGCCTGCTGGCGGCGACGCACAATGCCGGAAAGGTCACCGAATTGAAGGCGCTGTTCGAGCCGCACGGGTTCGATGTGGTCTCCGCCATCGATCTGGGCCTCGACGAGCCGGAAGAGACGGAGGCAACTTTTGCGGGCAATGCCCTGCTCAAGGCCCGCGCGGCGATGCAGGCCTCCGGCCTGCCGGCCCTGTCGGACGATTCGGGGCTCGCGGTGACCGCGCTCGGGGGCGAGCCCGGCATCTATTCGGCGCGCTGGGCGGGCGAGCCGCGGGACTTCTACCGGGCCATGGAACGCGTCGAGCAGGCCTTGCAGGCGAGCGGGTCTGCGGACCGGTCGGCAAAGTTTGTCTGCGCGCTCGCGGTCGCCTGGCCGGACGGGTCGGAAGCGGTGTTCGAAGGCGAAGTGCATGGCACTCTGGTCTGGCCGCCCCGGGGAACCTTTGGATTCGGATATGATCCGGTGTTCATCGCCAACGGCGAGACGCTGACCTTCGGCGAAATGGACCCGGACCGGAAACACGCGATGAGCCACCGGGCGGACGCGGTGAACAAGCTGCGGGCGGCGCTGCTGCCGTGACGCTGAAACCTGCGCCTTTCGGACCGCATTTCGGCTTCGGCCTGTACGTGCACTGGCCGTACTGCGCGCGCATCTGCCCGTATTGCGATTTCAACGTCTATGCCGCCAAGGACCGGCAGGGCGGTGCGCTGGTCGAAGCCATCGCCGCCGACATTCACGCGCACCGTCCAAGGATGCCCCAGCATCGGCCGCTGGACTCAGTCTATTTTGGCGGCGGCACGCCGGCGCTGCTGCGCCCGGATGAACTGGGCGCCGTCCTGCTCGCCGCTTCCGACACGTTCGGCATCAAGCCCGGCGCCGAGATCACCCTCGAAGCCAACCCGAATGATGTGCTGCGCGCCGACCTTCAGGGCTGGCAGCGGGCAGGGGTGACGCGGCTGTCGATCGGCGTCCAGTCGCTGCGCGACGCGGCGCTCGCCTTCCTCGGGCGCGACCATGATGCCGTCTCGGCGGCGGAAGCCGTCCGGCGCGCCGTGAAAGTGTTCGACTCGGTCTCGATTGATCTCATCTATGCGCGCCCGGGCCAGAGCCCCGCGAGCTGGGAATCCGAATTGACCGACGCCCTCGCGCTCGGCGCGCCGCATCTGTCCCTCTACGAGCTGACCTTTGAAGCGAAGACGCCATTTGGTCTTGCCATGAAGCGCGGCGACATTGCGCCGATGAACGATGATGCGCAGGCGGATCTTTATGAGCTGACGCAGAGTGTCACCACCGCGGCCGGCTTGCCGGCCTATGAGGTGTCAAACCATGCTGCCTCGCCGAAGTATCAGTCCGTACACAACCTGATCTACTGGCGCGGCGGGGACTGGATCGGGGTCGGCCCCGGCGCGCATGGGCGGGTGAGCGTCGGCGGCAATCGCTATGCCAGCGAAGCCGAACGCCGGCCGGAAGCCTATATCGCCAATGTGCAGGCCTTGCAGAGCGGCTGGAGCAATGCCGCGCAACTGGCGCCGCTCGAGATTGCGCGGGAACTGCTCGCGATGGGTCTCCGCGCGGCCGAAGGCGTGGACCTGCGCCGTGTCGAAACGGTCTCCGGCACCCCGGTGCCGCGCGACAAGATTGCCGTCTTCGTGGAGAAGGGTTGGGCCGAGATGGCGGGCGCCGAACTTCGCCTGACAGCGAGCGGGCGCCTCCTCGCCGATGCGATCACGGCGGCGCTTAGCCCCTGAAATCAGGCGCGCGGGTGAGCGGCGGCATGCACGGCACGCAGGCGGCTTGAGTCCACACCCGTGTAGACCTGCGTGGTCGAGAGCGAGGCATGGCCGAGCAGGGTCTGGATCGCGCGCAGGTCGGCGCCGTTCGCCAGAAGGTGTGTGGCAAAGGCGTGCCGCAAGGCATGCGGCGTCGCGGTTTCCGGCAAGCCGAGCAGGCCGCGCAGCATCTGCATCCGGCCCTGGATGATCCGTGGGCTGAGCGGTCCACCCTTGGCGCCCCGGAACAGCGCGCCGCTGCGGGTCAACGCGTAGGGGCAGATGGCGGCATAGGCGTTGATCGCCTCGCGCACGGGCGCAATCAGCGGCACGATGCGCGTCTTGCCGCCCTTGCCCGATACGCGCAGGCGCTCCGGCGCCGGCAGGTCGGCGCCCGTCAGGCTCAAGGCCTCCGAGATGCGCAGGCCCGCGCCATAGAGCAGCGAGAGAACGGCTGCGTCGCGGGCAGCGATCCATGGCTCGGCGTCCGGCTCGGTCTCGGCCTCCTGCAGGATGTCCTTCGCGGCTTCCACCGAGACCGGGCGAGGCAATCGCGGCGCGCGGCGCGGGCCCTGCAGGTAGCCGATCTCGGCATTCTCCAGCC